>JALNXZ010000100.1 GCA_023230125.1 Bacteroidales bacterium
TCAAAAGTGTCCAGTCGTCTTCAGACGGAGCACGGAATGAACGTTTTTCTTTTCCTTCTTTGTCAGTTTTTACAGTCCCATTGTCATTCAAATCGGTTGTAACAATGAACTCTTTGGTTTTTCCTTTCCAGTCTTCCAATGAATTTTTACTCGAACGTCTGTAAATCCAGCCGTTTTCCAGAACTATATTGTACCAAATATCTGATTTCCCTTTTTGGGGTTCGTCGGCTGTAACATCAACAACTTTCAAGGCATGTAATTCTACCAATTTATTGGGTTTTTCTTCCTCATCTTCGCCACGAAGTTGATAATAACCTCGCTTTTGATTGAAGTTGAGTAGCAACCAGGCAAGTTCTTCTTTTTCTATTTTATACTGTAATGCTTTTTTGCGTAAATAGTATATAGTCCAGTCAAAAGGTATCTGATTGTTGTTGTCAAACAATTGAGGTTGGCAAATCCTAAATTCCTGAACCATTTCATTGAAAGAGTTCTTGAAAATAAAATCAAATTTCTTGTTTTCTATTTCTCTCCAAACCAACTTAGATTCTGTATCTGTCAGAAATTTCCCCAATCGGTTTTCGAAATCAATATATTGTTCGTAATGTTTTGGCAAAAATCCCAAAATATGCAATACACGATGTAAGCGTTCGCGCCGGAGTAAATGTCTTTCACGTAATCGACGTGTACCCCTAAAACCGGTTCGCTCTGCAGTTTGTGAGATAGAATTTCCACTATCAAATTTACCAAGTACATCCTGGCTCATTGGAATAATCCGGCTTCCCAAACCTTCAATCTTTTTGTCGCCGATATTTACCAATGCCCACCCAATGCTATTGGTTCCCAAATCAAGTCCCAAAATTGTTCTTGAATTATTCATACACCTGTATTATAAATATTTAATTAATATTTTCAACAAAGATAGAAAATTATTTTAAAATAATTATTTTTACTCATTGAATAACAAATATATTGTATCTTTGCATCAGAAAAATAAGAACGCTTTTGACGAAAAGCGTTTATTGGCTTCCATCACCAATTTTTTTATTCTCCAAGTCTAGATACTTATTTTTCTAAATTTATTTTTTCATGATGTTCAATGAGTGTTGTGAATTCTTCATCTTATTGATAAGACCTCACAATATGGATTATTCCGTTGTGAAAACATTTAAGGCGGGGCAACTCGCCTTTTTGTTTTTTATAAGTATTTATCAAATTAAGGGTTGATAACAGACAAACTACTCAGCGAATAGTCGAAAACTTGTCAATAATAAATATATGATTTATTGATAAAATATAATGAGAATCATGTATAAAAAATCAGCTCTCGTATTTATATATCTGTATATGAGACTTATATGAATTCAATTTGAAGTATGAATGCCTAAGATATTCAACTAATTCAAACTCAAAATTAACCGATCAGGAAATGATGACCATCTATTTATTTACAACTAACCAATAACCGTATTACAAAGCCAATGAGATTGAAAAAACCGGAATCCAAAGCACACAAAAAGTGAGAACAATAAAGGAACTGCTTCTGCATATTTTTGAAAGAATCGCCGCTACGTTCATCTATTTTATATTTTAGCCCTTAATTTGCCTTATTTTAAGGAAAAGCAATAATAATCATAAAATTAGAAATTTTATGATCAAATTACAAATTTCTTATTGTAATGATTTTTTTATATATTTGCAATTAATTCTGAAGCAAATCACAATAAGGATTATTCCGTTGTGAAAACATTTAAGGTGGGGCAACTCGCCTTTTTTATTTATCAGTATAAAACAAAAACCTGCAATTATTAAACTGCAGGCTTCTATCGACAACAACACAAAAAACCGATTGATTTTTTAATCCTAATTTTCGCTGTAATTATTTGTTTATCTGTCGATTGAATCTATGTCTGTTGTTATCAATCGATCAAAGATATAATTCTGAAAGCAAATCACAACCGAATGAGACATTGCTTAAGGGGGATGATAGTTGTTATCAATCGATCAAAGATATAATTCTGAAAGCAAATCACAACCAGCGTGACTTGGTTTCCTTGTCTGCTTTCGTTGTTATCAATCGATCAAAGATATAATTCTGAAAGCAAATCACAACAGATTTCACCATTTACATACCAAGCCCCGAGTTGTTATCAATCGATCAAAGATATAATTCTGAAAGCAAATCACAACGGTTTTCGGAAAGCATATCAAACGATTGACGTTGTTATCAATCGATCAAAGATATAATTCTGAAAGCAAATCACAACAGGTTGGACTCACCACTTTCCATCCATAGTGTTGTTATCAATCGATCAAAGATATAATTCTGAAAGCAAATCACAACCCAGTATTACGTCAATGATTTTAGTTTCCTGTTGTTATCAATCGATCAAAGATATAATTCTGAAAGCAAATCACAACAGTCACAATGCAGCCTTATTTAGATAAGCGTTGTTATCAATCGATCAAAGATATAATTCTGAAAGCAAATCACAACACCTGTTATCGTTATTGTTACTCCATCCAGGTTGTTATCAATCGATCAAAGATATAATTCTGAAAGCAAATCACAACAAGCTGGAACATGAAGTAAAAGGGGTACTCGTTGTTATCAATCGATCAAAGATATAATTCTGAAAGCAAATCACAACACGGAAACAAAGTTGGCCAAACCAATCCTGGTTGTTATCAATCGATCAAAGATATAATTCTGAAAGCAAATCACAACAAAGATAGATATAGTAAGTATGGCATTGACGTTGTTATCAATCGATCAAAGATATAATTCTGAAAGCAAATCACAACTGAAAGATAACAGGAAAATATGGGCTGGATGTTGTTATCAATCGATCAAAGATATAATTCTGAAAGCAAATCACAACGGCTAACGCCAAAGCTTTAAGAAATCCAAGTTGTTATCAATCGATCAAAGATATAATTCTGAAAGCAAATCACAACTATCACAACAGTATAGCCAATAAAAATGAAAGAATTTCATCCAGTACAATACTGTTATTGTGGAGTATTTTCCATTATAATCTTATATTCCGTCTAATTTGATATCGGGTATTGAACGGTCGATAATCTTCAATTTACCTTCTGACGGTTCTTTGTAGGCGTTCGTTTCCTTGAAATAGTTGTTAAGTTCATCAAAATTGTCTCCAAAAATATTATTTGAGAAATACTGAAGTTTGTCCATCACACGAATATAGGTATCAGGGTCTTTTTTATTCGTCATTTTTTTCAAAGACAAGATATAATCTTCCCGATACACAGTTGGAACAATAATTCTTGACAATCCGCTTTTAAACAATTCTGCATTGCCCATAATTCTGGAAATCCTCCCATTACCATCAGTAAACGGATGTACCTCCGAAATCATAAACATTAAGAAAATAGCCTTTGCCATAGGGTCAGTCAATGCCGCATAATATTTAAAGCCCTGCCTCAATGTGCCCTCGACTAAAGAATAATCAACAAATTCGGTATTCCCTGCTCTGTTATTTTGACTTTTAAATTCTCCGGCATTCACCTCTTCTGCTCTTCCAGACATTATTGTCAAGTGTCGTCTTTTCAGTATTTGAATTAATTCGTCTTCTATGGAAGGTGTAAGGCTCATCTCAAAACTATTCGACACAATGCTGAATGTGCCTAAAATATCATGGGAATCTTTTACCCGTTTAGGAATTACGATCCCGGTATCAACAATTTTTTTTGCATCTTCAATCGTAAACTCCGTTCCCTCAATATAGTTCGAAAAGTACGCTTCAAAAAAAGAAAACAACCGATATGAATCCTCCGAATAGTTTTTATCTCTTCTTTCCGGAAAATAGTAATCTTTCAACTTATCGTAAAGGATTTCAAACAGTTCAACCCGTTCCGCATCAAATGGAATTCCGGTCGCTCTTGCCCTGGCAGAAGATGAACTCAATACTTTTGCATCATGAGTGCTCAATAATGCAGAGATTAGCGCATTCAGTTTTTGAAATTCATCCTCATAGCCCAATTGTCTGGCAATTTCCCTGGATTTATCACGGAATTTATTAATTCCGTCCTCCCCTTCCCGAAGAATAATTTTTTCCAATTTATCTTCAATGTATTCAATGGAGAAGTTTTTCGACTCTCCGCCTTTCTTACGTGAAACCTGCATGTTTTCCAAAACCCATCGCCATTCTGATGAAGCATAAATCCCATCCAAATTTACATCCGATTCTATAGCAGGCTTCCCTTCCATCACATTCAGGGTAATACCTTTCAAATCTGTGATTTTCTTTGTATAGCTACTTGTTATAAAAAAATTCCCCGTTTCTGTCGGTCGTAGTTCAGATGCGCTTCTATGGCTAACAATAGCATTAGGGAAACGCCATTTAAGAATTTCAAAAAAATTGCGTTTGAAAATATACACCTCTGAATCCCGCAGATTGGTTGTATAAATCCGCGGGGCAATTTTCTTTAACCTGCCCTCTTTTTCTGCCCTGCTAATCTTGTTTGACAGGCTTTTGTCTGAAGAAGCAAAAATAATCTCTTTGGTAAAGTCAACCATTTTAGTGTATGTGTTGTAAAAACGAAAATCTTTCCATTATAAAGCTTACAAGGATACAAATATAAGATTTTTCTACATTATAACTATATTATGTGGAATATTTTCCATTATAGACCAAGACCAGTCAACGATAATTTCGACAAAAGCAATATTATTCCCTCTATATAAAAACAAAGTTTTAAGAATTCCATTGTAATAAAGCTTTGTACCAATACGCTAATCCCATCTCATGAGTTTATATTACTAATTTACAGTATTTTATTATATTTCAAGGCATTGATATTTTCAAAATTAAGCGGAACAGTTATTTTGTTTGATGATCCAACCACAAGATAAAAAAAGCACAATTTTGCGAAGTAAATCCCGCTGCTTCGGCTTAATAATATTGTATGATATCATATTATGCACATCATATAAATCCCTTGCTGCTGTACGTTCTATGAGAGCTTTTATCTTACTGCCGAAAACCACATTGAATAAAAAATAGTAAAACGATTATATAATCTAACTTGAAAATACAGACGGTTGTTTAATATTATCTACTTACCAAAAAGTCAAATCTGCAGTATCTGTTTGTTGTTCAATGTGAAGGCCAAGGACATATAAATCAAGCCCTAAGCTTGAAAAGCATGCTGGAACATTTATCTACCCACTACTTTTTTAATTGAAACCATTCACTTTTTGTCACATGATTGTTATATAGCCTTCACTTTTTTGTAAAAAATCACAGATAACTTTGCCCTCAGATTTAAAACAATAAATAAAACAATGAAAATGAAAAAAATCTTTTTAAGTTTAACGGTGCTTCTAGGAATGAGCACTTTGGCTTTTGCACAATCAACGGAAAAAGCAAAGAATGCTTTTACGCCTGGAGGTAAACCAACAGTAACTGTGTTCAGCGATTTTTTCAGTAACAGCTCTAACAATAAGAGTAATAATGGATTTGAGGTATCCCGCGCATATTTGGGGTATAAGTATGATTTCAGTCCTAATTTTTCTGGAAAAATCGTGTTTGATATTGCAAACACGGCAAGTTTAAAACCTTCAGCATACACAGCATTCTTGAAAAATGCTTATGCTGAGTATTCCTATCAATTGGTGAAAGCGGATTTTGGTTTGATTGGCGAGAATATGTTTAGTCTCCAGGAATCAGTTTGGGGTAAACGATATTTGTATAAATCATTTCAGGATCAGTACGGATTTGGAAGTAGCGCTGACCTTGGTGCAAAAATTAATTTACAGTTTACACCTGATATCAGTCTTGATTTGTCAGTATTAAATGGAGAAGGTTACAAGAATGTTCAAGCAGACAGCACTGTGCTGGTAGCAGCAGGTTTGACAGTTAAACCCCTCAAAAATCTTTATGCAAGAGTTTATACCGATTACATGAAAAAAGAGGTAGCGCAAACTTCTTTCAATGCATACGTTGGATATAAGAGCAAAAAAGGAAATATCTCTGCTGAATATAACCTTCAGAATGGTCATGGCATGATTAAAGACCAAAATTTCTCCGGTTTATCCTTGTATGGTACACTAAATTTAGCAAAACAGTTTTCGGTTTTTGCACGGTATGAT
>JALNXZ010000298.1 GCA_023230125.1 Bacteroidales bacterium
GCAATGGTCTTGCCTTTGGGTATGGTCAGGTCGATGTTCAATAAAACCGGTTCTGTTTGGTAACGGAAGCAAACCTGCTTGTATTGGATCCCTTTGGAGAATTCTTTGATGTGTTTGGGATTTTCCGGCACTTCGACCACGCTTTCAGCCCTCAGAATTTTATCGATGCGGACCATGGAGGCCAAACCTTTCTGGATGGTGTACCAAGCTTGGGCAAAAGCTTTGGCAGGATTGATGATACTGTAAAAAATGATCAGGTAATATATAAAGGTAGGAGCAGTGATGGATGCTTCATTACTTAGAATCAATGAACCTCCAAACCAAACGACAACAGCGATGATGGCAGTACCCAGAAATTCACTTACAGGGTGAGCAAGCTGCTGTCTGTGAGCAACCTTTCTAGTGGTCCGGCGCAAGATTTCGTTCTGGTTATGAAAACGCTTCTTGATTTTACCTTGGGCATTGAATGCCATGATGATGCGAAGACCGGAAAGCGTTTCTTCAATTTGAGAAAGTAATTCTCCCCATTGTTCTTGACCTTCTCGGGAAGGCTTCTTGAGTTTTTTACTGATCCTGCCCATCAAAAATATAGCGAAAGGCAACATGATTGCTACAAATGCGGTCAGCTCCCAACTTATTATCACCATCGTTCCAAAGTAGATGATAATCATGATGGCGTTCTTGAATAATAAGTCCAAAGAACTCATGACTGAATTTTCTACTTCCGTGACATCGCCGGACATTCTGGCCAGTATGTCGCCTTTCTTTTCTTCTGAAAAGAAACTGAGTGGTAAGGTGGTGATTTTTTTGAAAATATTGTTTCGAAGGTCACGCAATACGCCTGTACGGATGGTGACCATGTTGAACGAAGCCATATACATGAATAAAGCCTTAAAAAGTGTCATGATGACCAAAAATCCACCCAACAGAAGTAGGGTAGTGCCGGCACCGCTTGTTTCTATGGTCTGTGTGATATATACATAGAAATTGTTTTTGATGATACCGACCAAATCCCCGAAAGAAGCACCTTCGAAAGATTGCATGACGGTGTAGGTGTTTTTCTCCATCTTGAACAAGATTTGGAGAATGGGGATGATCATTGCAAAGGAAAACAAGCTGAAAAATGTGGATAACAGGTTGTTGAGGATGTTCAGCAACACATTTTTCTTGTATGGTGGGACCAGCCGGAACAGCAGCCTGATGAAATCTTTCATTTTTTTGGATATTTTCGGGACGAAGTTAAGAAAAGTCTGTCAATTATGAAATGGAAGATAAAAGCATCGGCTTAATCTTTCAATATCAAAGTCCTGTCTTTAGGACAGCACAAAGACGTGTCAGGGATATCAGTTTCTTCCTTTACAGATTAACCATGATTTTTGCATTGCTTCCATATTTTATTTTTTTTAAGTAAACTATCTATCTATATGAATATATTAAAATATAAAATTAATTAAGATATTTTATGATGATATATAAATATTAAATATATTTGCTCTATATATACAGATTTAATCAAATATGGAAAGAAATATTTTTTAAGCCTGTAATGGCCGTTGAATAATATGTATATATTTGATATATATATGTATAAGTCGTAAGGAAATATCGAAATTATGATTAAATAAAAATAAAATTTAAACAAACCTTTTAAATTAAAAAATATCTATGAAAACAACAAAATTATTTATTGCATTGATTTTCATTATTTTTTTCTCAGGGGTATTGCATGCCTCTGGCCCATCAAAAGGTGGTGCAGATGATAAAGCTGGCGTTTTGGTTGAAAGATTAAGTAAAGACATTGTCCTTACCAATCGTCAAAAGAAGGAAATCACAGAAAAGGCCAAAATCTTTATGACCGATGTTGAGAAAGTTAAGAATTCAACCGATAATGAGGAAAAGAAATTGGCCAGAGAAAAGAGCGGTAAGGTATACAATATGGCCTTGGATAGTATCCTGACCAATGAACAGAAAGAGCAACTTCTCGTGAAACAGAATGAACGTAAGGAGGCTCTTATCAAGAGATATCAGACACAACAATAAATCTTCTAACAACTATAAGGACATGAATACACAAAATATCAAGTTGCTGCTCATTATGATGCTTGCGATCATTTTTGATATGCCTTCACAAGCCACGGTACATACGCTGAATCAGGCAAGTGGAACCATATCTTATCTAAATGAAGCTTATGTGGACAATATGGATGAGGTATACAACATCAATATCGGGAGTAACCTGCCTGTTAAAATCAGCTATTCTGTTGATGTAGAGCCAGGTTGCGATTTTGTGTTTATCTATAGTGTTGATAATTCTGGCAATTCGGTGCTTTTAGAGTCTATTGATTTTTTTGCGAGTGGAGATACCTATACAACCATCCCAAACGGAAAAGTAAAAATAGTTTTTTATTCGGATGGCTCTGCTAGTTACTCGGAGGGTTGGGGTACCGGTTTTTCAGTCACCTTCTCTGCCGACACCAGAAACGCAAGTCCCCAATCCTTTATAAGCGGCAACGCGACGGTGATGGGCAATGTCGGCATCGGTTATAACGATCCGCAAAACAAGCTGGATGTCAATGGTACCATCCGTGCCACTGAGGTGAAAGTTGTCTCCGTCGGCCAGTTTGCTGATTTTGTGTTCGACAGGGACTACCGGCTGCCCAAGCTAACCGAAGTTCACAACTACATTCAGGAGAACGGGCACCTGCCCGATATCCCTTCCGCCACGGAAGTGAAGGAGAATGGCATGAGCCTGGTGGACATGCAGGTCAAACTGTTGCAGAAGATCGAGGAGTTGACTCTTTATATGATAGACCAGCAAAAAGAGA
>JALNXZ010000299.1 GCA_023230125.1 Bacteroidales bacterium
TAAAGTCTGCTTTTTTGAGCCGAAAGCCGGACTTGAACCGGCGACCTACGCATTACGAATGCGTTGCTCTACCAACTGAGCTATTTCGGCAATGCCTTATTGCGGGCGCAAAATTACTCAGATTTTTCTAAAATCAAAACCTTTTGGATAGATTAAATATCAGACATCAATTGTTTGAGAAAGCTGTCAAGCTCTTCGTCAATATGATTGAGAAAGTCATCGTCAAGAAGAACTTGTTCATCATCAATCAATAAAAGCTCAGCAAGAGTTTCCATATCTTCGTCGACCATCAACACGGAGAAAGGCTTCATGATGTTGATATGATTGAAACCGCCTTCATCTTTGACATGATGGACAATTTCTTTCAGGATTGATTCACACTCTTGCAATGCAACATCAGAATCGAGTGTGTCACACTGTTCTTCCCAAACAGATACGGAAGCCTTCACCAGTAGATGATCTTCATCATCGAAGATCGAGAAATCTCCTGCATCCGGATTTGGCAATAAGTATAAGTCCACAATGGAGGCCGAATCTTCGTTCTCCTGTAATTGCTCCAATGCTTTACGAAAAGCACGGTTCAGTATATGGTATAAAGCATCCCTTTTCATTCGAATAGATTTATTATTTCATGATGATTGTATAGGAACAACAGTTCAACCATCATAAAGTATAACTGTTCATTTGTTCGAGGTTCCCAGCCTCAAAAGTACAAAAAAAATGTATATTTCATGAATTTTATTTGGACATCAACTTGATATGACAGTTCATTCATTTGTTGTTAAAATATATTTTCAATTTCTCAAGGTCATTTGCACGAACCCGAAGTGCCTCTTCATAATTAACGAACAGCCATCTGTCATAGACCGTAGCACCAAACAAGAAATCATTCATGGCTTTTTCTGCCTTGTCTGCCCAACCCAAAGCTTCTTCCGGATCACCGGAATATTCATTGTAAAGCATCATATTCAAAGCAGCCCGATAGACACTGCGTCCAAAACCTTTTTTGAATTCATCCTGCCATAGGGTTGCCGCACCTTCCCAATCACCGTGTCGCACACAATCCACCGCATATTTCATACGGAAACTACCGGAACTATAATAATAACGTTCCAGAGATTCCCAATAAGGACCGAAAAACTGATATACATGTTCTCCCACATCATTTCCAATTTCAGGAAGTGTACTTTCCAATGAAGGCAATTTTTTGATTGACGATATCAGATCATCTGAGAAATTTTCCCAGTACAAACTATCATTATGCTGGAATTGTGTGAGCAAAGAGTCTCCGTGGACATCATATGCCCTCCATACCGTATTTACCCTAACATCTCTTGTACCCCGGTAAGAATAATCATCAGGTTGCACATTCATTTTGGAATAAACGACCAAACGATCCAGACTGACCAAGACATCGGCATGACATGAATCACTTAGTGATTTCACCTGCAAAGGCGTCAATTTCCTTGAAAGCAGGAAATCGCCCACCTTATTTTTGTTGAAATCATATTCATTTTTCTTGCAAAGGCTTATTTGCTGATAAGCTCCCTCCTTTCGAAGGTTGTCTGAAACAGATTGCAAAACATAATCCGGCAATTGCTCCGTATGAAAAACCGTATCTTCCTTATATCCGGGAGCTTCAAAAAATGTATATCCATACTGTGAAGGTTGGATGGCTGCGTTATCGACGAACAGTATCGAACTTTTGGATGATGGATTCACGAAAATCCCCGGACAAAGAACATCCATGTGATAAACCAAGATACTGTTACATGAAGAAAATATAACAGTCAAGCCTATATAAACAAGCAAATTTCGGAGCTTAATCATCCTTCTTCCTTTTTTATTAAACAAAGTTAGACGTATTTTGTAAATATCCATTGCTTTTTAATGAGTATTTTTTTCTATCTTTGTCGCCGATTTTCATATCAACATAATGTCTAACTCACTAATTGTTATCAAGTAACACAAATGGAAGAAAAAAATCTTTTAGTCCCCGACCAAAGTTTTGATTGGGATTCCTTTGAAAAAGGAGAAACCTTTGGAGAGATGTCCAAAGAAGAATTGGAAAAAGCTTATGACAACACTTTAAACACCGTAAAGGATAAAGAAGTTGTTGAAGGAACAGTCATTTCAATGAACAAACGCGAAGTGGTGGTAAACATCGGCTTCAAATCAGACGGTATCGTTTCTATGAATGAATTCCGCTACAATCCCGATTTAGCAATCGGTGACAAAGTAGAAGTTTACATTGAAAATCAAGAAGACAAAAAAGGACAGCTCATCCTTTCACACAAACAAGCTCGCGCAACCCGTAGCTGGGATCGTGTAAATGCAGCACTGGAAAACAGCGAAATCATCAAGGGCTTTGTTAAATGCCGTACCAAAGGTGGTATGATTGTCGATGTATTTGGTATCGAAGCATTCCTTCCAGGTTCACAAATTGACGTTAAACCTATCCGCGATTACGACGTCTTCGTCGGCAAAACCATGGAATTCAAGGTTGTCAAGATCAATCAGGAATTCAAGAATGTTGTTGTTTCTCACAAAGCTCTTATCGAAGCAGAACTCGAACAACAGAAGAAAGAAATCATTGCAAAACTGGAAAAAGGTCAGGTACTCGAAGGTACTGTCAAAAATATCACTTCTTACGGTGTATTCATCGACCTTGGCGGCGTAGACGGTTTGGTTCACATCACAGACTTGAGCTGGGGCCGTGTAAGTGATCCTAAAGAAGTCGTAGAATTGGATCAAAAGATCAACGTTGTTATTTTAGATTTCGACGACGAAAAGAAACGTATTGCTCTCGGCT
>JALNXZ010000300.1 GCA_023230125.1 Bacteroidales bacterium
GTAATTTTTCACTGCGGATTTCAAGGATGGCTTTTCGAATATTCTGAAGCGTAATTCTACCCTTTTCCTGAATACGCCGATCCATATCGCCGTATCTAATGTTCGCATTTAGAACAGTTGATAATCTATATGTTACATGGCAAACAATGAAGCGAGTCTTTAATTCATGCTTAAAGATGCTGTCACGATATCCAAACCGACAATCGGCGTTTGAAAAACGCTGCATCTGCAAGGTTTCCAGATTTAGTGCCTCAACCAACGTTATGGTATCTTTCGCTTCTGC
The DNA here is from genome assembly GCA_023230125.1 of Bacteroidales bacterium. GTDB lineage: Bacteria > Bacteroidota > Bacteroidia > Bacteroidales > UBA1402 > UBA8389. Next base: position 284 of record JALNXZ010000300.1, read on the forward strand.
ACCGTAAGCACCGATGTTCTGAACAGGACTTGCTCCCACTTCACCCGGAATTCCGGAAAGATTTTCCACCCCACACCAGCCTTTTCCGACAGCATAAGACACAAAATCATCCCAAACCACGCCTGAACCTACACGTACAATGACAGACTGAGCCTCTTCACTGATTAATTCAATGGTTCTCAATCCGGAATGTAATAAAAGTCCCGGAAAATCCCTGGTAAAAAGCAGATTACTTCCACCACCGACAGACAACATGGGAATACCCTTGAATGTTTGATTGCGTTGGATATCACATAAATCATCAATAGATTCAAATTCAACCCAATAACGCGCTTTTGCTTCCATATGGAAAGTATGTTTATCCTTCAGGGAGCAATTTTCAAGTTTTAACATGTTCTATTTATTATATCGCAAAAATACAGGATATTTTCTGTGAAAGCAAATTGTAAAAGCAGTGAGTGGATCGAATGAATAAATTGTATATTTGTGTTCCTAAAGTTAAAAAGATCATGTTATCCATCCTGATATCTGAATTTAATTACGATTGCTCAAAACTGGCCTATGATCTTGCCAAACAATGTCATGAGGCAAACATCGCCTTTGAGGTTATCGTCTTAGATGATGCGTCAACGCTTTATAAGAATGAAAATCGCAAGATTTCTGAAATATCAGGATGTTCTTTTGTCGAATCAGAGCTGAATCTTGGGTCTGCAGAGACTAGAAATAAATTGGCCGGGATGGCCAAATACCCACACCTGTTAATGATAGACTGTGATGCCGAAGTGAATGACGAACAGTATATAAAGCATTACCTTGACGATATTGATCAGAGCCAGGTCATTATCGGAGGTGTCTGCTATAGCCGGCAAAAGCCCTCTTCTGACCATATTCTTCGCTGGTATTACGGCAAAAACAGGGAATGCCCGACAGCCGGAAAAAGAAATAAGCATCCATATAAATCGCTCCTTTCTTTCAATCTGATGATTGATCGGGATGTGATGTTGAAATACCCCTATGAACTGTTCAAAGACTACGGACATGAGGATTCCGTCATGGGTTTTAATTTTAAAAAGCACGGCATCAAAGTGCTGCATATTGATAATCCACTCATTCACAATGGCCTGGACACAAACGAAGACTTTCTTAAGAAAAGCCTGAAAGCCGTTGAAAAATATTTGACCAGTGCGGTATTCCAATCGGATGAACTGGTTTCTCAAATCAAGATTTTCAGGATTTTCAGGATTGTGCAAAAATTAGGCTTGTGCAGACTTCTCGCCCTTAAGTTTAGGATAGCGGGAAACTGCATGAAAAAGAACCTCTGTGGCAAGAATCCATCACTCTTCCTCTTTGACGTTTACAGGTTGAGCTATCTTTGTAAGCTATCTCTGAGTCAACAAGAAACAATACCTACAAAAAACAGTCAGAGATGAAGGTATCCATCATCATACCCGTTTACAATGTTTCAGGATATATTGAACGTTGCGTGGATTCTGTCCTTTGCCAGACATATTCCAATATCGAATGTATCTTTGTGGATGATTGTTCACCGGATAACAGTATGGAGCTTATTTCCAAAAAAACATCGTCGTATTCGGGCAATATCAGCTTTATATCAATCCACCACGTACAAAACAAAGGTTTATCCGGAGCCCGAAACTCCGGTATCAATGCTTCGACAGGAGACTACCTGTACTTTTTGGACAGTGATGATGAAATTCCGGAACGTTGTATAGAAGAATTGGTTCGTTTGGCAGAGAAATATCAGGAGGTCGATATCATTCAGGGTAGCTCAGAAGTCATTGAGAATGGTTGTCTCAACAAAATGTACCAACTAAAAGGCACTTTGCCGGAGTTCTCTGAAAATCATTTCTGGCTGAAGAAAAATATACTGGAAAGAGTACTAATACCTGTTACGGCATGGAACAAACTGATCAGACGACGTTTCATCATCAAAAATAAGATGTTCTTCAAAGAAGGGCTTATTCACGAAGACGAGCATTGGACCTTCTTTGCCGCCAAATCCGTAAAATCGATGGCATTCTGCAAAGTTCCGACCTACCGGCATTATATCCACGAAGGAACCATTATGACTTCCGATAGCCAAAAGAGCATTTCCAGCTGGTTATTTATCATAGATGATTTTGTGAATGGCATGGACGCAGACATGCTCCGTATCCAGAGAAAAGTGATTCTCGAAGTGAGCTTTTGCAACCTAATACGCATCATCAGGCGATCTTCCAATTTTTCTGTCGGTGAAATGTTGACCAGACAAAAGGAAATTCTTAAGCCATGTTTCAGGGATGCCTTGAAAAGATTTCAGGTCTTTGAGCTATTCCTGCTGTCCTATTACCTCTTCCCTAAATGTCTATTGAAATTTCTATGCATGGACAACATCAAGGGGCTGTACTTCCGGATTTTAAAATATCTAGTTTAAACCTGAATTTTTATCCAGTTTTCCAACGCAATAGTACTTTCCTCTCCCAGCAGCCACTTGTCCGGTGCCACTACT
>JALNXZ010000301.1 GCA_023230125.1 Bacteroidales bacterium
GTAATTAGTTTTTCTTCTAACAGAAAAACCATCATTAGCAGTATTAATAGCTCCAGAACCTAATAATAGATTATTTACGTCGCCGCTAGCACCAGTAGTACTTAATCTATTAAATTCATAAGTATAAAATCTGTCTCCACCTGTGATAGTAGAACCTGTTTTAGGGGTAACTCTAACAACTACCAAAGTATTTGCATTCACAGTATTATTGGCAACTAATGCACCACCACCAGCAGCTGGCGTAACATTATTACTATAGTTTTCACCCATATAATAATGTTTAGGCTTAGTCATTGAAACATTAGTAACATTAGTATCATTACTTAGAAAACCAGCTGCGTATACTAATCCTGAATAAAAATTAAAGTCTTTTCCTGCTATTGTAGAAGCAATAGGATAACCTGAAAGAGCTGTTCTAGGTAAATTAATCAGACCATCAGGAGGAATATTTGAAACAACTGACCCTGTCCATGTATATGGGTTAAGGCCAGTTCCTGTTCCAGCTGGCACATTATTTCTAATAATTGGTAATTTTGTATGATCTATTGCATTCACAATATAAACACCAGTTACAACATAGTTTTGGTCGATAAAAGTAGATAAATTCCAGTCTACTGTAATTTTTGCTTCAACTGGAGCAATTTTTACATCTGAAGAATACCCACCAGTTCCTGGAATAATTTTTGCCTGACCTGTCATATGTAATCCATCGGTAGCGAAATCTTTAACGATTGTAATATTTAATCCATTAAGCTGGGTTAAAGTTAATATATTACTAAGATCTGCGCCAAAGTTAGCTACAGCAACTACTATTGCATCAGTTGGAAGTGTAGTAACTGCAATATTGTAACTCTGAGTTGTATTGAATGTTGTATTGTAATATTTTTGAATTAATACATTGTCTCCACTAAAAACAAAGATATTTAAGTCTACTACCTTTTGGTAATCATCAAGATTAGCACCATGAAATTTTGATTGATTTGGTTTTAGGGTTTTGACATTAACTGTTAAATAACCTGGCTTACCTTGTGTTTGGTCGCCTGATAGTTCGTCTGAACAGCCGGTAAATCCTATGGTTAGGGCGGCTGCGATTGTTAAAAGCATTGCTTTTAAACTGAATTGTTTGATCTTTTTCATTTTGTTTAAATTTTATATTAGTAAATTTTTGATTTTTGTTGTTAATAAATTTTTAAATTGTTTTGATTAATAATAATGTTTATGTGTCTTTTTTTGTTCATAAGCAATAAATTTTTGGTTAATACTATTTATATTTTATTCAATTCCAATATTCATAGTCTTTGTTTTTTTCTTAAAGCTGTGCAAAGGTATATTCAACTTATTTATTAGAGTATTGATTGTATCTATGTATATATTTATAAAACCTATAAGTCATAAATATTATTTTTAATTATCTCCATCCAGTAACCGAGATATTTGAATAATCTTGTGGAGCGACGTATATTAAACTTTTAGGTGTCTTTGTTGGGATTGGGGAATAGGGTTGCATCATGGAGGATAGTGGGGATAGGGAACCGAAATACTTGCCTGAGAGTTTAAATTCTATATTGTATTTTGTTCCTCTTGTGTTGCAAAGATTGGAGCTTGTGGGTGGGTTAAGGGGTACTGTTAGGAATCTGTAGAAGACTTCCTCTGTTCCTTCTATACTTATCATCTTGTATTTAACTTTTAGGACTACTAAGCTTGTTTTGCCAATAGGAGCCATTGAGATATCGTTTTCAGGAACAAATAGGCTTAGGCTTGTGCTGTTTGGTGAGACAGAGCCAATTAGATTGGCACTTGTGCTATTTGTGTTTTGGAAAGGGAAGGCAATATTGCCATAGGGTTGCCAGAATGATTCGTATGCTCCGTGAATATAATCGGATACTATGCTTGTGTTAGGGAATAGCTTAACTTTGGAGCGTGAGTTTAGTACAAAGGCTTGTATTTCTTGAATAGTAGTATTATAGTCGGCAGGGGTGGTGGCAGTGGTAGTTACTTTGATATCGAATTTGGAAACTACTGGTTTTAGAAGTACAGTTGCTTTGTAGTTATATGGATTTGTTCCATCTGGTGTTATTATATCTGTATATCCTACATGTACCAAGTGATTGTTTTCAAGTATATTTGCATTATTATAGTCTATGGTAAGAGAATTATCTAAATACTGCTTTAGGTTTGACATATTAGCCTGTACTTGCATTCCTATTGATGAGGTTGGTGAGTCGGATAATAGGTCAGCGCAGTTTGCAATTGCATAAATAGAGGTTGCTGTTGAGGAAATTGTCATGCTTAGGGATGTTGAGTAAGGAATATTAGCTGGGGGACTCTCAATATGCTTAATTGTATTTATTGTATTGTCGCCATTAAATACAAATAGGGTGAAGTTATCTATCTTAAGTTCATCGTCGGCTTTTGAATTATTGTTGGGAGTATTATTAGGCCATGCTATCTGAAGCTTAATGCGGGTAGCATAGGCAGTATCTGCACATTCACTACAATCATCACTAACGCAAGAACTGAAAAAAGGCAGAAAAAACAATAAATAAATTATATACTTTTTCATGTTATTTGATATTATAGATTAAACTCAATCCTAATTTGGTTGGCATTAGTAGTATGCTTGAATAAGAACCCCAATAGGCTCCACAAACTGGGTGAAGGTATTTGTCGTAGTCGGAATAGACTACTCCAATTCCTGCTGTGGCTTCAAAGCTCCAATTCTTATATATATTGAATTTATAACCATAAGCAATTCCTATGCCTACCGACCATCCGTCGTAGCGAT
>JALNXZ010000019.1 GCA_023230125.1 Bacteroidales bacterium
AGAACCTGATTTGGGTTATGCTTATCCCAGTTTCATTCAATTATGCTTCTGAATGGAAAGATATTACTGCGGTATATCCTCAATTTTCTGAATGGTGTGTATCCGGTGGAGTAGCAAGTCCATATTGGTATGAATACCCCACTGATAAAATAGGCTTTGTTTTTAGCAAATAGATAACAATTCATAAATATATGGAAACCACTGTCAAACCTTTGATGGTGGTTTTTTTTGAATTGAAACTTTAATTTGTTTGAACATTAAGAAAAGAAATATATCTTTACGTCTTTTAGGGACTTCATAGAAAAACACAATGATGATGAAACAAATATTGGTTACCGGTGGGGCTGGATTTATTGGCTCGCATTTATGTAAGCGTTTACTTAAAGAAGGGAATAATGTAATATGCCTGGATAATTTTTTCACAGGCACAAAAAACAATATCTTGCCTTTATTGTCTGATCCCTTATTTGAAATTGTCCGATTCGATGTGACTCATCCATATTATGCAAATGTTGATGAAATCTATAATCTGGCATGTCCCGCATCTCCCGTCCATTATCAGTACGATGCGATTCAAACTATTAAAACCTCCGTACTGGGTGCCATCAATGTGCTCGGCATGGCTAAAAGTGCAGGGGCTAAAGTCCTACAGGCTTCAACCAGTGAAGTCTATGGTGACCCGATAGTTCATCCTCAGACTGAGAGCTATTGGGGAAATGTGAATCCGATAGGGATCAGGTCTTGTTATGATGAAGGGAAAAGGGTTGCAGAAACTCTTTTTATGGATTATCACAGGCAAAACGATGTCCGTATCAAAATTATCCGTATTTTCAATACTTATGGACCAAACATGCATCCGAATGATGGGAGGGTAGTTTCGAATTTTATTGTTCAGGCTTTAAAGAACGAAGACATCACTATTTATGGAGAAGGAAACCAGACAAGAAGTTTTCAGTATGTAGATGATCTGGTTGAAGGGATGGTTCGTATGATGGCCACAGGAGATGATTTTATTGGTCCTGTCAATATTGGAAATCCTCATGAATTCACCATTCGCCAGTTGGCTGAGAAAGTGATAGAGCTCACGGGATCAAGCTCAAAGATCACTTATAAAGATTTGCCACATGATGATCCGAAACAGCGAAAACCAGATATATCCCTTGCACAGGAAAAATTAGACTGGAATCCCAATATTCAATTGGACGAAGGCTTATTAAAAACAATCAAATATTTTAAATCTATACTTAAGTAAGTGGATAAAAGTTTAAACATATTTAAAAGCTTGTTTGTATGAATGTTGAAATCAACAATTCAGAATATAAGATACTGATTGTAGATGATGTCCTTTCCAATGTGTTACTTTTGAAAATCTTACTTTCCAATGAGAAGTTTCAGATTTCGACAGCGATGGGGGGTAAGGAAGCTTTGGAAAAAATACAGGAGGATTTGCCGGATTTGATTCTGCTGGATGTGATGATGCCTGATGTTGATGGTTTTGAAGTGACGAGGACGTTGAGAAGCATGCCTGAACCTTTCTGTGATATTTCTATCATTTTTCTTACAGCATTGAACGGAACGCCCGAAATTGTCAAAGGATTTCAGACCGGAGCCAATGACTTCATATCAAAGCCTTTCAGTAAAGAAGAACTCATCATACGTGTAAAGCATCAGATTTCCTTGATTGCGGCGACCCGGATTATCGTTCAGCAAACAGAAGCTTTGCGTGCATCCATTTATTCTCGTGACAAAATGTATTCGGTGATAGCTCATGATTTGCGTTCACCGATGGGCTCTATCAAAATGATGTTGAATATGCTTGTTCTTACTACAGATAAGGAAGCCCTGGGAAGTGAAATGTACGAAATGTTGAGTCTTGCAAACAAAACAACGGAAGAGACATTTTCTTTGTTGGATAATTTGTTGAAATGGACTAAAAGCCAGACCGGCAGGTTGAATGTAGTCTATCAACAGACCGAGATGGTTTCGTTGACGGATGGAGTACTTCAAATTTTCGAAAAACTGGCGGAAGTCAAACAAGTAGAATTGAAGACAGATGTTCCAGAAACCTGTGACGTCTATGCCGATAGGGATATGCTCAAAAGCGTATTGCGGAATTTATTGAGCAATGCTGTTAAATTCAGTAAACCAAATGGTACCATTACTATAAGAATAAAGGATAATGTTCCGGAGGAAGATGGAAAAGTAGTGGTATGTGTAGAAGACAATGGTTTGGGAATGAGTGAAGAGGCTCAAAAAAAACTATTGAAGATAGAAACACATTTCAGTACATTTGGAACTAACAATGAGGAAGGGTCTGGGTTGGGATTACTTTTATGTCAGGATTTTGTCCATAGAAACGGTGGCCGATTGTGGTTTAAATCTAAAGAGGGGGTCGGTACTACTTTTTATTTTTCGATTCCAAAACATTGATAAATAATTGGTTTTAAAAATGGCTGGAGAAATAGATCAACATTCGACCGTTTGTCCGGATAATGTGGTAAATGTCACGCCAGAAATTTCGGTCATTACAGTGAACTACAACGGACTGAATGATACCTGTGAATTGATAGATTCATTACTTGAGGTTATCCACTCTGTAAGCTTTGAAATCATTGTGGTGGATAATGGGTCCAAGGTCAATGAAGCTGAAATGTTGAAGAAAAAATATCCTCAGATCATAGTGCTCAGGAGTGATATAAACCTGGGCTTCTCAGGAGGAAATAACCTTGGCATTCGAAAAGCGAATGGTGCGTATTTATTTTTTATGAACAACGATACATATGTTCGTTCAGATGGTTTCCGTTTTTTGATAGATGCCATGAATTCCAGACCTTCTGTCGCAGCTATTTCTCCCAAGATATTGTTTGCTGAACCAGGAAATACAATCCAATTTGCAGGTTATACGCCTTTGACTACATACACTTTACGTAATAATATTATTGGAATTGGTGAAGTTGATGACGGAAGATGGGATTCTCCGAAGCCAATCCCAATTGTACATGGTGCAGCGATGTTTTTTAAAAAAAGTGCCATAGAACTTGCTGGGATGATGCCAGAAGTCTATTTCCTTTATTATGAAGAGTTAGATTGGAGTGCGGCATTTAAACGAGCCGGATTTGAACTTTGGTATATTCCAGATTGCATTGTTTTTCATAAAGGGAGTAAAAGTGTAGGTGTCTATAGTGAACTTCAGGTCTTTTATCGAACCCGTAACCGAATGCTTTATGCTTGGAGAAATTTGAATGGCATTACAAAATGGATTTCTATCATATATCAAATGTTGATAGCGAACACCAAGGCTGTTTGTGTGTTTTTGTCAAAAGGGAAACCGAAACTAGCCAAAGCTTGTTTTCTTGGAATGTGTGACTTTTTTGGTATGAATAAATCCACTATTTGAGGAAAAGCTCCATGATGACAGCTTTATGGTCGCTGTAATCCAATAGGTAAGATTTGTAATTTTTTCCGGCAAAGTCCTTCGTGTGGAAAATGTAGTCAATTCTGTATAGGCTTTTTAAGCCCTTATAGGTGTATTCATATCCACTTCCGCAGGTGATGAACCCATCTTTTAATTCGCGTCCCTTTATTTGATGATAAGTATGAGATGCTGGATTTGAGTTCATGTCTCCGCAAATCAGGGTGGAGTATGGCGTTTCTTTAATTTTTAAATGAATAAAATTTGCCTGCTTAATCCGTTTTTTGAAATTTTCCTTAAGAATCTGATATACTTCCATCAACCTTTCTGCTTCATCAGAAAGCTTGAAAACCCAATTTTCAGGAACAAGTGAAAATTTTGCCTGATTAAAGTTGGTGGTCTGTAAATGAAAATTGAAGATCCTAACGGTGTCTTCTCTGATGAGCAGGTCTGTCCACATAGCTTGGTTCCCGGTTTTTTCAAATCTGACTTTGGAAGATTTCAAAATTGGGTATTTACTCAAAGTCAACAGATTGAAGCCTTGAACTTTTGATTTGGAATAAGAAAGATAAGGAAGGAAGTTAAAGGCCTTTGCAAGGCTGTCAAGCGTATAGACTGAGTCTAAGTCTACTTCTTGAAAGCATAGGATATCCACTTCTTTTTCTTTCATGAATTCTGAAATCATACTTACAGTCAAAGATCTTCTGCCATGATAGAACCCCTTTACGTTAAAAGTCCCGATTCTAATCGATTTATCTCCGGTCACTTCAGTCGTTTTTGCATTTCCAGGGAGTTGGTAAACAGATCTGATAAAACCAATGTTAAGAATGAGCGCAATGAGCGGTAACCAAAACCAGAATTCAAATCTGAATGCCCAATATATCAGAAATAAGGAATTCAGAATAATCAAAATGGGTTGAATCAAGCCATATAAAGCAAAAACTTGGAAAATACCTCCGAAATGACTGCCAATATATCCAAGAATGGACGTACCGGCAGCTAAGAGGGTGAAAAAGGTTATAAAGAACCGTATGATTCTAAGAAATGCGTTATCTCTCATTCTATTTGAGATATTTATTGATCATTTCTAGAACTTGTTTCTTATTGAATGGTTTTGCCAAAAAATCATTGCACCCACATCTTAAGGCGTTATCACGGTCTTCGTCAAAGGCGAAGGCGCTTTGAGCGATAATGGGCACCGTTGACATTTTCCTGATGATGGTGGTGGCTTCTAACCCGTTCATTACAGGCATTTTGATATCCATCAGAATGAGCTCAGGATGGAATTCCTCAAATATGGAAACGGCTTCTATACCGTTTTTTGCCCGCATCAATTTGTATGATTTTCCAATCATCGCATCCAATAGCTTGTAGTTGCTGTCAGTATCTTCTGCAACCAAAATGGTGGAGGACTTCTTGGTGAATTCGATTGGTGCGGTATCTGAATTTAACTCACTAGAACTTTCTGCTAAGCAATTAAGTGGTAAGATAAAAGTAAAACAGCTGCCGGAGCCAACTTTAGAACTGACAGATATTTTTCCGCCAAGTTTTTCAATGATGGATTTGCAGATGGGTAAACCTAAACCGGTACCTTGTGTGAAGTTGTCGGCTTTGACGAATCGCTCAAACACTTTATCAAGCTTATCTTCCATGATTCCAGTACCTGTATCTTTGACATAAAACTCAAGGTGATTCGGTTTAACAAAGTATCCAAAGCGGATGCTCCCTTGTTTGGTGAATTTTGAAGCATTCCCGATTAAATTGCTAAATACTTGTGAAAGCCTGTTTTTATCGGTGTTGATGACTAGATTAGGGTCTGATTTGTCAAATATCAGTTTGACCCCCTTTGCACATCGCATGGAAAGCGTTTGAGCGAGTTCATTACAAAAATGGTATAGGCTGATGGGCTCAAAGTTAAATTCCATAATGCCCGATTCGATTTTAGAAAGGTCGAGAATTTCATTGATGAGTCCAAGTAATCGTGTATTGTTTGATTCAACAATCGAATAGTAGGACTGTCTTTCTTCGATGTTTTCGGTTTCTGCTATAATTCTGGAAAACCCAACAATTGCATTCAGGGGAGTTCGGATTTCATGGCTCATGTTGGCGATAAAGGCAGATTTTAATTTGTCTGATTGTTCTGCATTCTCTTTTGCACTGATTAGTTCTTGCTCCAATTGCTTGTCCTTGGTGATATCCCGTTCGATAGAAATCAAGAGTGGTCTTGTTTCATCCTTGACCAATATACGCAACTGATCTCTGATTTGCTTATTGCCGGATTGATCCTTGTCTTCGATGATTTTTCGGCTTTCATGGTTGTTTTTGATGGTTTCAATATCTTCTGCTCTGAGTCCTTTGGCGATATCTTCCGGAAAGATGTCAAAATCGGTTTCCCCAATCATACCATCATCGATGCCCCAATGAAAATTATCATTATCAAACCGATTACTGAAAATGTATTTTAAGTCGTTGTCTACATCTTTGACTGAAATGTACATTGGGATATTTTTCAAAACCGTACTCATGATTTGGTTGAGTTCTTTAACCTGTTTTTCATATTGTACGCGATCTGTGATGTCTTTTCCAAATGTCCAAATGAGGTTGATGCCTTTTGAATTCCTGACCAAGTAGGAAGTGCAGTCAAAAGCGAAAATGTCAGGTCTTTCCGGAATTGGTTTCTGTAAAACAAAATTAATGTTTTGATTGGTCGAAGTCAATTGATCTATAATATCTAGCCATCTGGCTTTTTCAGTATTCCGCTTATTGATCTCAAAAAAATTAAAATTTGTGATGTTTTCATATGGTTTCAGACCGTTGTATTCTTTGAACTTACTGTTCCCGAAAGCCAATTGTCCTTCAGTATTCATTGCGAAAATGTAATCTGTAGAATTTTCCACGGCAAGAGTGACCATCTCCAGCTCATGTTTTTTTTCCATAATGTCTGAAATGTTTTGAACATATCCCGATACTTTTTTGACACCATCTTCATAATAACAGTTGATGGTTTTCAGCCTGAAAAAAATGATATTATTTTTTGTTTGAAACCTATAATCAAAGTGCTTGTTGTTGGTCTCGGTCTTATTTTGGATGAAATTCCGCAGAGTAGCTCTGTCTTCAGGATGAACGAATTCCAGATAATCTTGCATCTGGATAAACCTGAATTCATCGTTAAAAATCAGTCCTCCTGAATATCCTGAATAATATATTTGATCCAAGGAAAAATCGTAAATCCATTGACCGATTTTTGCCACTTTTTCAATCTGCTGAAGCCTCTGATTCATGGAGTCTATTTTTTGCTTCATAAGGATTCGCTGAGTAATGTCCCGATATTGGCAGAGAATCAGATCTTCGTTGTATTTTTGAATGATACATTTGAAGAAATAGGATTTTCCTGAAATCTGCATTCCATAATTGTCGGAAGAGGCGATACCTGTTGAAAGGACTTTACAGAAATTGTTCTTTAGTGCGATGGCAGTTTCTGAGGGTATAATGTTGAAAATATTTTTACCGATAAAGAGGGATGTATCCTGAAGGAACCATTTATCCGTATGAACCTGAACATCAATGCAGATGCCATCTTTTGAAAGCATGAACATGGTGTCTGCAGTCATTTTCAGTATGTTGTCTGAATAATTTGAATTATGTAGAATACCTTCATATTCTGACATTTTACTTTTAGAGTTCAGAAAGATATCATCCATGAATGTTGACCGATTAAACGCTAAAGAAAATATGTAATCACTATCAATAAAACAAATTTACACTTTTATGTAGAATAATTGGCTTTTTAAGCAAAAAAACAAAGGGTGAAATCCATACATCTGTATTTTTTATTTTGAAGTCGTTTTTGATTGCATTAATTAATTCAAAAATGTTATATTTGTTCTACCTTTTAGAAAGAATTTTGAGGTTAAAAGTCGATAATTCATATTGGATATTTCAAATAGGGTATGGTTAAATATTTAATTTCAAACATTGATGTTGACCTCAAATTTAGATCATTGAAGAATAATCCAATATGCTTTTGCGGCTCATCTCAGATATTTAAGACTATTCAAAAATGGAAACTAAAAAAATAAATTTGAATTTTCAAGTGTTTTATTTACACATGTTGTTGGAAGATTCGTTCTTTCCATACAAGGAAAAAGTCTTGTCATGTGATGACAAGAAAAACATTGTAAGCGACGAGGTTAATGTGCTGGAAAAGGAGAATCTCGATGTCAAGAAGTCACCCATTATATTGGTGGCAGAAGATACTGACAGTAATTTCACGTTGGTCTCCATCCTATTGAGAAAAGAATATCAGATTGTGAGGGCAAAGAATGGTGTGGAGGCAGTAAAATTACATGCAGAAGTGCATCCGGATTTGGTGTTGATGGATATACAGATGCCTGAGCTTAATGGTTTAGACGCAACCCGTCTCATTCGAGAAGTCGATCAGAAAGTACCCATCATTGCTTTGACTGCTTATGCATTCGAAAGTGACAGACTTGCTTTTATGGAAACAGGTGGTTCAGATTACATGTCTAAACCTATTAATCCAGATGAACTAAGGAAACTTGTCAAACGAAGACTTTAACCACGCTTTGCCTTCTCCCATACACCGCTACCTCTCTTCTCTCTAAGGTATTTGATACCTTTAATGACATTGAGATTCATAAAGAGAAAATAATAAGGGACGTATAACAATTTATTTTTTATTTGCTTTTGTGCAGCGCGATAGCCCAAATATCCTGACAGATAAAATAAGACTTGAAGGGAAAAAAGAATGCCATACAGAAATGGTGGATCGTTCCATAGCAATACAAGATTCAGCGGGAATAGTAAAAAGAAGATGATAGGCGTAAGTGACCAGCGTAAAACACGGTGAGACACATATTGAAAGTGCAAGATTCCATACTTGAATGGATTTAAAAGGCTTCGCAGCCGGTAGATTGATTGCAGGCCGCCTGCAGAGATGCGTATTTTGCGTTTCTCCTCTTCTTTCATATCTGAAGAAGGGCTTTCAATGGCATAGGCATTTTTGCAATAGGCAATTTTATAACCTTTTTGAGCGATCTTCATAGATAAGATGAAATCATCAAGCAAGGTGTCTTCTGGCATTACCTCAAATAAATCGGTACGGATGGCAAATAATTCGCCGGCAGCTCCAACAGCAGAATACAATCTGTCATCCAAGGATTTTAGGGTGGATTCGTATTTCCAGTAAATACCTTCTCCAGCTGTTGCATCACCCGTCTTTTCTTGCTTGATGCGCTTCTCTCCAGCAACACATCCAACCTTTGGATTTTCAAAGGACTTGACGATTTCTATAATGGCCTGCTGATTAAGCATGGTATTGGCATCTGTGAAAATGACAATAGGGGTTTTGATAAATGTTATTCCTCTGTTTAGGGCTGCCGTTTTTCCTTTACGTTCCGGTTGATGAAGGATATATACTTCAGAGTATGTTTTCAATAGTTCGTCTGTTTTATCGTTTGATCCGTCGGTGACCCAGTATATCTTCAGTTTACCTTCAGGGTATTGAAGAGCACGGCAGTTACGCATTTTTTCGTGAATGACGGACTCTTCATTATATGCCGCAATCATCAGTGTTACTTCCGGATATTCTTCAGAGTATGAGACTGCTTTTGCAGGAAAGAATTTTTCTTTGATTTTTACAAGCACATACAAAAGGATTCCGTATCCCAAATAGGTATAGAATACAAGAAAAGCGCCCAGCCAAAAAAATGTTTTCATCTCATTATTTTTTATTATAACATTTTAGGTATTCAATGTAACTTGCCAAATAATTGTTCGTTTATTCTAAACAGTCTTTTTGCGTGACTCGGCATAACCAAAAACAAGTTTTGTTTCTGCTTTCGCTACTTAAAACGTTCACTTGTGTGAGCAATAGATCATGGGTTCGTTTCACAGTAGAAATAATTTATGATGGTAATAAAACTGATGATGCTTATGTCGGAGGACTTTTTTTAACCTTGATCCAAGTCAGATTGTGCCACAATTGTTCCAAAGGGCCTTTGGCATGGTATTTCAGCCACCATTTGCAAAAATGGTACTGCAATACGAGCATCATAATTCCAATGAATAAACTGATTGTTATTCCGCAATATTTTGAAAGGAACAGTCCATAGCTATAGAATAAAAATGAGCCAAAAATTGATTGTAACAGATAATTGGTCAGGCTCATTTCCCCAAGTGTCTCCAGCCATTTCAATTTCGTTTTCCAATGGGTTGAGTATATTTTATAAAATAGGGCTGTAACAATGAGGATGATTGAAAAATCAGACCATGAACATAAAATATTATCAAGCATATTCCTGATTGATCCTGCTTCAACATTTGCATGCACAGCCATTTTTATCATATTTGTGACTACAAAAAAAGTCAGAAAAATGATGAAAGTATTCTTCCAGAAACAAACATTTTCGGAAGAATCTTCAAAACGTTTTTGCCTTCCTGCTAACAGCCCGACAATAAAAAGTGCTGCTGTTTGAAAAATTCGTTCTCCGCTGGAGATCAGACTTATAAAATATAAATGTTTACCTATGGTCAGATTGGTGACGAGCGTTTCAAAAAATGAATTATTGGCCAATTGATTGAAAAGTTCATTTGGGATATATCGCTCATAATTTTGTACGTAGCCAGGCTCGACGAGTATGTATGCTATCTTTGCAAGCAAAACGGGTTGTAGAATAAAGATAATCAGAATAATCAGTAATGACTTATTGCTTTGGTGTCGTATAGGGACCAAGATTAGTCCGATGATAGAATAAATCATCAGGATTTCTCCGGAAAAAAAAGCAGAATTGAAAACCCCAATTACAAAAAGAATCAGCATACGCCAGATAAAGCGATAGTTAAAGTCATTTCCACGTTCTTCCTGATTTGAAAGCTGAAGATAGAAAGTAAATCCAAACAATAGTGCAAATATGCCATAACCCTTTCCTGAAATAAAAGCAGTCAAGACGGATTTAATCAAGAGGTCGGTAGTCTGTAGGAAGATACTTGATGTTACCGGATATAGTAATAGGTTAAAATGGTTGATACTATGAAGCAGAGCGATGGCTATGATCGCGAAACCACGTAATCCGTCTACAACTGAGATTCGATTTTTCGATTTATTGACCATGATTGCAAGGTGACAAATTCTGAGTATAGAAAAAACTCATTATTAGCACAAATTTAAAATAAATCATGGAATATTTGTCATCATTCATTATTAAATGATTAAAGGAAAAAACACGTCAACAAATGATTTGATTGAATTTTTATATTTAAATTCGTCACTTATAAAAATAACCAAGGAAAGATATGGATAATCTTAAGCAGCAAACAGTGAAAAGTGTTACATGGAGTGCAGTTGACAGGTTTGCTAGTCAAGGTATCCAATTTGTGATGAGCATTATCATTGCTCGGCTGTTGTTGCCTTCAGATTATGGCCTCATAGCCATGTTATCTATCTTTCTAGCTGTTGCTCAGACATTTGTAGATAGTGGTTTTGGCTCGGCCCTCATTCAGAAAAAAGACAGAACGGAGACGGATTATTCCACCGCATTTTATTTCAATTTCGGAGTGGCGGTAGTTGTTTATTTGATTTTATTTGAGTCAGCTCCTGCCATTGCTGCGTTTTATAACCAGGAGCAACTGGTGTTGGTGACAAGAGTGGTTGGTCTTACCCTCATTATCAATTCTTTGGGATTGGTTCAATGGGCCAAACTATCCATATCTCTTGATTTCAAGAAACTGGCCATCGCTTCTGTTATTGCTGTCACCACCAGTGGCCTACTCGGTGTTTGGATGGCTTATCATGGTTATGGTGTTTGGTCATTGGTCGCTCAAACGCTTTTGAATAATTTGATCAATATGTTTATGATGTGGACACTTTCCAGGTGGCATCCGCTATTGGTCTTTTCCAAGGATTCATTTAAAACCCTATTTTCTTTTGGCTCTAAATTGCTTTTTTCATCATTGTTGCATACGATATATACCAATCTTTATACACTGGTTATTGGTAAGAAGTTTACATCCAGCGAGTTGGGATTTTATAACCGATCTTCATCCATTGCTTTATTTACGTCAAATAACATTTCTGCGGTGATAGTCCGTGCCATATATCCCATTCAATGCAGGATGCAGGATGACGATGAGCAATTAAAGCTCTATTTTTTTAAGTATTTGAGGTTGGCTTGTTATATCATTTTCCCCATTACTATAGGACTATGTGCTTTGGCAGAACCATTGGTTCTTATTGTTCTGAAGGGTCAATGGCTACCTGCTGTTCCGCTTTTGCAGATTCTTTGCATTGCCTATATGTGGAATCCGGTGATGATGATGAATTGTTCCATTCTAAATGTAAAAGGACGTTCGGACTATTTCTTTCAGGCTGAAGTTATAAAAAAGATCACTGCGATAATCATCCTGATTATAACTATTCCATTTGGTGTGAAAATGATGTGTGTCGGATTGGTGCTCTATTCATTTGCGGATATCCGTATCATTACTCTATTTACTAAGAAATTGATGGGGCTACGTTTGTCAGCACAAATTAAGGGAATATACCCCATCTTTCTTCTGTCAGTATCGATGGGTCTTCTTGTTTACGGATCTACACTTCTTTTTGAGAAACCTGTGTTTAAACTTGTTGTTGGAATGATTGTAGGAGTGGTTTATTTTTTTTCGATCTCAAAATTGGCCAAGTTTGCGGAATTTGATTTTCTGCTTTCACTGGTCAATAAGAAAAAGAAATTTTCTGATATTTGACAAAAGTAGACTCCATGAATGCAAATTTTATTGCTTGGCATTGTAAAGCCTACCCTGGTAACTCCCTTGTGCTTTCATCTTCTTTTCAACCAGGTGTATGAATTCATAGTTTTTCAATCCCCAATCAGGTGCTATAAGCAGTTTGGATGGTGATTGGGAAACAAATCGCTCCGCGGCAATGTTAGGGCGAAGGCGTTCCAAAAAGTCAATGACCAGATTTGCATATTCTTCAGCCTCATACAGATGGATCATTTCCGGATGGACCTCCACCTGAGATGCTAGCTTGGTGCCGTGGATAATTTGGAGTTGGTGCAATTTGAGTGTGTCGAGCGGTAAATCATTGAGCAGGTCTGCATGGCGCAAAATATCCTCCCTGCTTTCTCCCGGAAGACCTAGTATGAGATGGGCTCCGGTGAATAATCCACGTTTGGCCGTCATGCGGATAGCATCCTGCGAACAGGCAAAATCGTGCCCCCGGTTTATGAGTGCCAGTGTTTCGTCTTTTGTGGATTCCAGACCATATTCAATCAACAGGAACTT
>JALNXZ010000020.1 GCA_023230125.1 Bacteroidales bacterium
ATCACCAAATCAACTTCATTTAAAATGAATCTTTCAGGATATTATAGCCTGAAAAACACCAACTACAATGCTGATGGTCATGAGGACCTTATGTGGGCGTCCATATATTCTATGCCCCCGGACATATATACTCCTCAGTATTCCGATGGAACTTGGGGTTGGGTGGAAGGTATATGGAGATATAATCCTGTAGCTGTTATTTACAATATGGGGATCAAACAAATACGCCGGACACAGTTGTATTCCGATTTTCAATTAGATCAGAAACTTGATTTTATTACAAAAGGATTAACTG
This sequence comes from Bacteroidales bacterium, assembly GCA_023230125.1. Taxonomy (GTDB): domain Bacteria; phylum Bacteroidota; class Bacteroidia; order Bacteroidales; family UBA1402; genus UBA8389. The sequence goes on from JALNXZ010000020.1 coordinate 296, forward strand.
CAAACGCTTCATTGCATTATGATAACAATGTTTCTTCGACAGGTGGACTATATGATTTAGGCAATAGTACCTGGCCGTATTACGCTACGGCGAATACACCCTTTAAGGTTATCGACCCCAAAAAATATACAGGACCTGATCAGGATCCAAGTGAATATACCACATACTTACCTACTATCGGTATAGGTGAATATGATTGGTTCCTGAAGCCATGGACAATCAATGATGAGGTTGTTTCTACTTCTGTGGGTAGAAGAATGACATACCAGTTCCAATTGAATTATGCACGGAAGTTTGGGCTTCATGAGGTAAGTGCCATGGGTGTTTTTAAACGTGAAGAATCTGCAACTGGCAGTAATTTCCCGAGTTATCGTGAAGATTGGGTTTTCAGGGCAACTTATGACTATGACACCCGATATTTGCTGGAAGTGAATGGCGCATATAATGGTTCCGAAAAGTTTGGGCCGGGTTATAGGTTTGATTTCTTCCCTTCTTTGGCTGCCGGATGGTATGTATCCAATGAAAAATTCTTTAAATTAGACTGGATGAACCGATTAAAATTCCGTTTCAGTACGGGACTTGTTGGTGATGATCAAATGGGTGATGGATTGCTATATCTTTCGCAGTATGCTTCTGGCGGGTATTCCAGATTAAATGCCTCTCCGGCCGGTTATAGTCCATATATGTGGTATGTAGAATCTTTTGTAGGTAATCCGGATATTAAATGGGAAAATGCACAAAAGAACAATTTAGGTGTTGAAATGGGTTTCTTGAATGATTTATTTGCTCTTAATATTGATTATTTTACAGAAAAAAGGACAGACATTCTACTGGATGGAGGTGCAAGAAGTATACCTCCTTTTTTCGGAGCTATACCACCACCTGCTAATCTTGGACGTGTAAATTCCAATGGATATGAAGTTGAATTAAAAATAAACAAAAGATTTAGAGGAGATTTGCGTTTGTGGTCAAATATCTCTTATTCCCATAACGAAAATAAAGTTATGTATAAAGATGACCCCTATTACAAAGCTGCTTATCTAAAAGCTGAAGGTTATAGTATAGGTCAAGTGAGGACTCAGGTGAGAACCGGTTTTTATAACAATTGGGATGAAGTGTTTGCCAGTGTTCCTACAGAGACAAACGATATGGCAAAACTTCCGGGTTATTATAATTTGCTTGATTATAATGCGGATGGTGTTATCAGATCGACGGATGATGCTGTTCCATATGGTTATTCCGATGTTCCTCAAAATTCTTGTAATTTTTCATTAGGCTTTAACTATAAAAGATTTAGTATCATGGCTCAGTTATATGGAGCCTCAAATGTTTCACGTTCTGTTCCTTTAACAAGTTTCATAATTCAAACAGATGTTGTTTTTGAACAAATGGCAGACTATTGGTCCAAAGACAATCAAGATGCAACTGCTTTTTTGCCAAGGTGGAGAACCCAAGGACAAAATATAGGGGATTATTATCTGTATGATGCTTCTTACTTGAGGCTTAAAACAGTAGAGCTTGCATACACTTTTGACAAAAATCAGATTTGGTTAAAAAAGACAGGGTTGTCATCACTTAGAATATATGTGAATGGAAATAATCTGTTATTTTGGTCTGATCTGCCCGACGACAGAGAATCAAACTCATCCGGTGGTAGTGGTGGTAATGGAACTTACCCAACCGTTAAAAGAGTTAATTTTGGTATTGACGTGACTTTTTAAATAAAAAAAATATGAAAAAACATAAAATATTTAAATTCCAATATCTATTTATGCTTCTATTGACTTTATGCTCTTGTGAGGCGTATTTAGAGAGAACACCGGTTGCTGATATTACAGAAAAGGAAATATATGGTAGCTTTATAAGTTTTCAAGGATTCACGGAGGAGCTGTACAATTGTGTCACTGACTATAATAAATGTGGGGCATGGAATGAATATCTGTATGCTGATGAAACGCTGAATAAAAATCCTTATGCATTTGATCAAGGGAATTATTGGGCTCAGAGTCGGCCATTTTATGCTGCTGCTTCTACTGTTAATACAAGCAGCTCCAACCCCAAAAATAAAAGAATATGGCCTTTGTGTTGGTATGGCATCAGAAAAGCTAATCTTGGATTAAGTAAATTGGATCTATTAATTGATGCTACCCAAGAAGAGAAAAATTTAATTAAAGGGCAAAATCTATTTTTCAGAGGGTGGTTTCACTTTGAGTTGATGCGTTATTGGGGAGGATTACCCTATCTTGATACGATGCTATCTGCTGGAGATAATTTTAGACTTCCGAGGTTAAATTACCGTGAAACGGCTTTGATGGCAGCTAAAGATTTGAGGGCTGCGGCTGATTTATTGCCTGTTGATTGGGATCAAATAGATGCCGGTCAAAGGACTCTTGGAAACAATCGCCAGCGAATCAATAAAATTCATGCTTTATGTTATCTTGGTAAAGACTTGTTATATGCTGCAAGTCCCATGATGAATGAAGAATCAACAGGAAAGGCCATCTATGATGTTGAACTTTGCAGAGAGGCCGCTATGGCTTTTGCTGAAGCTCTTAAAATTTGTGATGAAACAGGAGTTTATCAATTACAATCATGGGAAACATGGACAGATAATTTCTGGGTTTGGTCTCCTGGTAATTCAACACTTCCGGGTGGAACAGAAGTTATAATGGAACCGGGAATTTATGACCGTGGTAGGGTGAGATGGTCAACAGTGACAGGAACATCTGTTTTTTGTGAAGGATATCAATCGTCTGATGTGCCTACCAATAATTTTATTAAGAATTATGGCATGGCTAATGGATATGCTATTGATGACCCCCGTTCAAATTATGATCCTCTGGATCCTTGGACAGGACGCGAACCTCGGTTTTATACGGACATCATTATCGATGGAGACCAGGTGGTAGAAAGTACTGCCGGTGGTGAAGACCGATTTGTTCAACTATATAACGGTGGTCGTCATCGTATTAACAAAGGTAGTGTAACGGGTTATTACTATAAGAGGTTCTCTCCAATTGGATGTAATGGCTGGGATAATAAATGGGCTGCTTTTCAAGCATACGTTCCCTATTTACGGCTTGCCGATGTATATTTGATGTATGCTGAAGCTGTATTACAAGGGTATGGTTCTGCCGCATCGACAGCTTCGAATTACACGCTAACGGCTGAACAAGCTTTAAATATAATTAGAAACCGTGCACAATTACCCAATATTGCAAATGATTTAACAACAACGAAAGATGTCTTTATGGAGCAAATTATCCGAGAACGGGGTGTAGAACTAGCATTTGAGGCTCATAGATTTTGTGATTTGCGTAGATGGAACTTAAATGGTGAAATGAAATATAGGCAGAAAACAGCCATTGATTTTGATCGTGGTACAGATGGTAAACCCATTAATTTACGTGAAAGAATCGTTATTACCCGGGCTGTTGAGAAAAAACACAATTGGTTACCATTTCAGAACGACTTCACAAAAATATATCCTGAATTTCAACAGAATCCAGGTTGGTAATCTAAGAAGTATAAACTTTAAATTTGTAAAAAATGAAAATAAAATATTTCAAAGTATTAACCTTGTTGAGTTTTATAATTCTGTGCATCACCGGAGAAATTCAGGCACAAGAGACTCTGAAAAAAGACAAGAGTATTGTCAATAATGACGAAGTAAATATTGCTTTCGGTAAAGTAGAACGATCTAATCTGATAGGTTCAACCAGTTTTATAAATGCCGATGATATCACTAAATATGATAACACTCAATTGGTTTCTGATGCGCTGCTTGGCCGTGTCCCTGGATTATTCGGATATAATAATGTTCGAGGAATTGGAAGTGCATTGTTTATTGTAGATGGTTTACCACGTGATATTTCGACAATCACTTTAGCTGAAGTTGAACAGATAACTATATTAAAAGATGTAAACGCATCTATTTTATATGGTAGTGCTGCTGTAAATGGTGTTGTTTTGATTACCACAAAAAGAGGTGATGCTAATAAACCACAAAAGAAATTCAGTATTTATACTGGGATATCCGTACCGAAAGCATTACCCAAATATTTGTCATCAGCCGACTATATGGCGCTATACAATGAGGCTCGGGCCAATGATGGATTATCGGCGTTGTATAGTAAAGAGACGATTGCAGATTTTAGAGCTGGAAATAGGTTACTGTATCCTAATTCTAAGTATAAATATCCTGATGTCGACTATTATTCCAATGAATATCTGAAATCTTATAAACCTTTCTCCAAAGCAACGGCTGAGTTTTCAGGTGGAAATAAAGCTGCCACTTATTATTCCAATATGGGATGGGAGCAGGTTGGAAGCCTTTTTGATTTTGGAAAAGCCAAAGACAGTAAACAAAACAGATTTAATTTTAGAGGTAATATTGATTTAAAAATAAATGCTTTTATTAAAAGTTCTTTGGATGCTGTTGCAGTAATTTCAAAGACTAAATCTCCTGTTGGTAATTATTGGGGCAATGCAAGTACATTAAAACCAAACTTGTTTACTCCATTGATTCCTATTAGTATGATTGATCCGGAAAATGCCGTACTCCTCGGACATAAAGCTGATATTAATGGGATGTATCTTTTGGGGGGTACACAAAATTATTTATCCAATCCGTTAGCAGATGGTTATGCCTTGGAACTCAATGAAAATGTACAGAATAATTTCTCCTTTAATAATAAGATTGATTTTGACTTAAATAGCCTTATTAAAGGATTGTCGTTTCATACGAATTTAAGTTTTGATTATTTAACTATATATGATCAGACCTTTTCCAAGGAGTATGCTGTGTATGAACCAACTTGGACTGGTGATTCTGTTTCCGCTTTGACAAAATATGGAAATGATAAAGATCTCCACAAGCAATCAATTAGCAGTCCATATTATGAAAGGAGATTGGGTTTCCAAGGTTATTTTGACTACAATAGAACATTTAATGACATTCACAAAGTTGGTGGTTCATTATTGGCCTATGGGAATATTTATAAAAAAAGTGGAGACTTTCAAGGTAATAAAAATGTAAACCTTGGTTTGCGTTTAAATTATAGTTACGATAATAAATACATGGTCGATTTTAGTGGTGCTTATGTGAATTCTGTTAAATTGCCCGCAAATACAAGAAGGGCTTTTTCTCCCTCATTAGGGTTGGCGTGGATGATTAGCTCTGAAGATTTTATGTCGTCAATCGAAGATATAGATTTTCTGAAACTCAAATTGACAGGAGGTATTTTGAATAGTGATAATGGGATCGATGGTTATTTTTATTATCTTGACCGTTGGGATTATTATGGTAGCTATCCTTGGAATGAGCAAATATCATATACATCTTCCGATGACGGAACAGTATCCTTTCACAATAGCAACGATCGTTTAAAATTTGAAAAACGGAAAGAGTTGAATTTTGGAATTGAAGGTTCATTTTTTAATCAAAAACTATACTTGGAAACGAATATTTTTACCAGTTTGTATTGCGATCAGATCACGATACCTCAGACTATGTTTCCAAGTTTTTATACTGATTTTATTCCTTATGAAAACTACGATGATAATGCATATCGTGGAGCAGAACTTGGTTTAACTTATACAGAAAAGTTTGGAGATTTTCAAATAGCCCTTGGTGCCAATGCTTTATATTCAACATCTGAAGTAATCAAAAAGGATGAAGTTTATACGGATCTTTATCGATATCGTAAAGGCCGTCCGGTTGATGCTCGTTTTGGATTGGTTGCAGAAGGATTGTTTATGAGTGAGGAAGATATTGCTGATGATGAAATACAGACATTTGGTACTGTAAAACCAGGTGATATCAACTATGTAGACCAAAATGATGATAATATTATTGATGAAAATGATGAAATTCAAATAGGTCGGTCTCAGGCTCCATTTTCTTATGGTCTGAATTTAAGAGTTACTTATAAGAATCTTTCATTATTTGCCATTGGAACTGGCCGTATGGGGGCAGATTCATACATTAGCGGTGATTATTATTGGGTAGATCAGAATGATAAATATTCCGAATATGTATTGGGACGTTGGACTGAAGCGACCAAGGAAACTGCAACATATCCGCGTTTAACAACCTCGGCAAGTTCAAACAACTACCGTAATTCAACTTTTTGGCTTTATAAGGATAATTACTTTACATTGCAAAGAGCTCAAATAACTTATGAGTTTCCGCAGCAATTTGTAAAGAATCTTAAATTACAAGGACTTAGTTGCTTTTTGGATGGATCCAATATTTTAACTATCTCAAAACACAGAGATATAAAAGAGTTGAGTGTAGGTAGTGAACCTTATTATAGGTCATTTTCTTTAGGAGTAAAAACAACGTTTTAAATTTTACAATCATGAGACAATATAAAATATTTTTCATACTGTTGCTTTTATTAATACAATTTAGTTCTTGTGAAAGTCTTTTAGAACCGGAGAATGAGAATTTAAATACAAAAGAGAGGATAATTCAAAACCCTGCATTGGCAGAAGGATTATTGATGACTGCGTATATTAAAATCCCGACTAATGCTCTAAGTTTTAATGATGTAGCGACAGATGATGCTGTAAGCAACGATAGAACAAATTCATATACCCGTATGGCAACAGGGGCGTGGTCTTCTCTTTATAATCCGGTCAGCGAATGGGTTCGTTGCAATGAAGCCATTACGTATCTGAATAATTTTTTGACTATAGTTGATTCAGTTGAATGGAAATGGACAAACAATCAAATGAACAAGATGTATGGAAGGATATACAAAGGAGAAGCATATGCTTTAAAAGGTTTGTTTGAATATTATTTGTTGCAGGCAACAGCCGGAATAGGGAAAAACGATGAATTATTGGGAATTCCACTCTATAATAATTTTGTTGAAACCGATGGTAATTTTAATGTTCCACGTGCAAGTTTTTCAGCATCTGTAAATCAAATATATGCTGATTTTGATGAAGCTTTGCAATATCTTACCATGGATGATTACGGTAATATCACTTCTCTTGATCAAATTCCAGCCGGACTTGAAATTCTAGATTCCAGTTCATTTGTGGCTGATTACAACACAGTTTTTGGAAATTTACTTGTTCATCGTATGAGTGGAAGAATAATTAAGGCGTTCAAAGCTCGTGTTGCATTATTGGCTGCAAGTCCTGCTTTTTCAGACGGGAACTTAACTTCATGGCAGACTGCGGCCGACTATGCTGCGGTTGTTTTGGATAAGATTAATGGCATTGCAGGTCTTGATCCTTCTGGTCATATATTTTATACCAAGCCTCAAGTGGATGCTATAAAACTCTCAAAACAAAAAGACCAAAAGGAAATTGTTTGGAGAAGAGCAATTGGAATTTATTATTCCAGAGAATTGGCCAACTTCCCTCCTTCCTTATATGGTAATGGTGGCGTTAACCCTACACAAAATATAGTGGATGCTTTCCCTATGGCAAATGGATATCCTATCGACAGCACAGAAAGTAATTATGATCCAACTAATCCTTATGCAAATAGAGATCCACGTTTAGCTTTATATATTGTATATAATAACAGTACGTTGAAAAGCAAGATCATAAAAACAGGTGTTGGCGGAGGCATTGATGCTAAAGATTCAATTCCGACATCCACACGAACTGGATATTATCTTAAAAAATTAATGAGAGATGATGTAAATCTCGATCCAGTTTCACCGGCAGGAAAAAATCACTATGAAACTCATATGAGATATACAGAAATATTTCTTATTTATGCCGAAGCTGCGAATGAAGCTTGGGGTCCTGATGGAAAAGGAAGTCATAGCTATTCTGCAAGAGAGGTCATTGGTGCAATTCGTAAACGTGCAGGTATTAGGCAACCAGACTTATATTTAGCCTCAATTACCTCAATTGATGAAATGAGAGCGTTAATCCGGAATGAAAGGAGACTTGAGCTTTGTTTTGAAGGATTCCGTTTTTGGGATTTACGTCGTTGGAATGCAGATTTAACAGAAACGGCAAAAGGGATAAACATTAATAATGCCACAATGAGTATCGTTAATGTTGAATCACGTGCATATGACAATTCATACATGCATTATGGTCCTGTTCCCGAAAATGAAATCGTTAAATTTGATCAACTTATCCAAAATAAAGGATGGTAATTATCGATATAGATATATTCAATTATAAATTTAAATAATAGAAAACACATATTATGAAAAAAATATTGATAATAATAACACTCATAGTCGGTTTGACTTCATGTCATAATCAGGAAAATAGTTTTCCTAATTATGATTATACTTCTGTATATTTCCCCTATCAATATCCGGTAAGAACATTGGTTATGGGTGATTATATATTTGATAACACCAATGACATTAATCATCAGTTTTTAATTTCTGCTGCGTTTGGTGGTGCTTATTCAAACGACAATGACATTGTACTTGAGATTGAAAGTGATGCAAGTCTTTGTGATAGCGTTATATCTGTGTTACAACCTTCATTGGCAACCGACACTATACATATAATGCCTTCCAATTATTATTCATTAAGTTCAACAAGTCAGTTGATTATTCCAAAAGGTAAATTTAATGGTAATATTGTGGTTAGTTTGACCGATGCTTTTTTTGATGATCCATTAGCCATTAAGGGTTTCTATGCCATCCCATTAAGGATTGTTGGTGTTACAGGAGCTGATAGCATATTACATGGTCAGGTAACTCTTACAAATACTCTTAGTCATCCGGATTGCAGAATTGCTACACAATGGAGTGTGGTACCGAAAGATTTTACCATGTTTGCTGTGAAATATATCAATGCTTATCATGGAAAATATCTTCATCGTGGGAAAAGTATTGTTAAAGATGCCTCTCAAAATGTGATTGAATCAACAATCTATAGAGATAGATATATTACTGACAATGAAATATGGAGTATGACGACTACTAGCATGACAGAAGTAACAACTCAAGGCAGTATTAAGTCTTCCATCTTTTCCGGTCAACTTGGTTTAATTCTTGATTTTGCTGATAATGGAGATTGTACCGTCACAGGAGAAGCAGGCAGTTCTCAATATGGTATAACAGGTACAGGGAAGTTTGTCAAAGATGCTGATACTTTTGGAAATAAGAAGCGTAATGCCATTCATTTGAATTATCAATTTACTGACGGAACAAATACTTATTCAGCAACAGATACTTTAGTAGTTAGAGATAGAGCCGTTATCATGGAGACTTATGTACCTACTGTTTTTGCTACTGCATCAAATTAATTCATATAAATGAATTCCTTAAAGAAAAATTATTCACGTCGTGAATTTCTTAAAACAAATTTATTGGTAGGGGCTGGAGCTGTAGCAGCACTAGGCTCTACCAATAAAGCTTTTGCTAATTATGTCTCTGAATTTTCTACAACTCCTGCTGTTTTAGGAGGTCATCCTGCGCTATCAAGTCATGATTGGCCGGCTTGGCCCATTTGGAATCCTAAAACAGATGAAAAGCAACTGTTGGAGGTTATGCGTAGTGGTGTTTGGTCAAGAGGCAAGGTCGTTGCTGAATTTGAGCGGCGATGGGCTGAATTATGCGGAGCAAAACGTAGCCTTGCCGTTGTAAACGGGACGAATGCACTCAATACTTCGCTTGCACAATTAGAAATCGGTTGGGGTGATGAGGTTTTGGTCTCTTCCTATACGTTTATAGCATCAGTGTCAGGAATTTTATTTAATGGAGCTATTCCGGTTTTTGTGGATGTTGATCCTGAAACATTCCAGATGGATCCTGATAAGATTGAAGAAAAAATTACGCCCAATACCAGAGCTATTATTCCTGTTCATATTCTTGGACTCCCTTGTGATATGGAACGAATAATGGCTATTGCAAAAAGGCACAATCTTATAGTAATAGAAGATGCATGTCAGGCATGGTTGGCGGAAATTAATCATAAAAAAGTCGGAACTTTCGGAAATGCCGGATGCTTTAGTTTTCAGAATTCCAAAAATATGGCAATTGGCGAAGGTGGAGCAATCATCAGTGATGATGATGACTTTATGGATCGTTGTTTTTCCTTCCATAACTATGGGAATCCTTATGGTTCTACTGCCGGACAAATTGGAACCGGAACCGTAAGGATAGGAACTAAACTTCGCATCACTGAATATCAGGCTGCTATTGGATTAGCACAGCTGAGTCGGCTGGAAAGCCAGACAAAATTGCGGAATGAAAACGCAGGATATCTTAAATCGCTCATTAAAGAAATACAAGGTATCGTTCCTTATAAATTGACTCCGAATGTAAATCAGGCAGCATTTCATCTTTTCCCATTTAGATATCTTAAAGATGATTTTTATGGACTTTCAAGAGAAAAATTTGTTGATGCCTTGAATGCAGAAGGAGTTCCATGTTCAAGCGGATATAATGAATTGAATAAAATGCCGTTCTTGAAAAATGCCTTCAACAGTAAATTTTTCCAAAAGATCTATCCGAAAGAGCGATTGGATTATGAAAAATATGCTGAAGAGAATATGTGTCCGATGAATGAGAAATTATGTAATGAGCAAGCCATTTGGATTACACAGAATGTATTGTTAGGTTCAAAATCTGATATGAACAGTATAGCCGTTGCTATTAAGAATATCAGAAATAATGCTGAAAAAATAAAAAGTAAAATTTAATGATATGAAGCGGGCTCTTTTGATTACATTTTCTTTTATGGTTCTTTTTCTGTTGTTTTATATTGAACCGGTAGCAGGTATAGAAAAAAAGACATCAGATTTACAGATGGCTGTTTTTGATATGGATGTTACTCCTCCCATAGGTTATAAATTGGCTTATGGTACCATGGTCAATACATACGATATGGGACTTCGTGCCAAGGGAATTGTATTACTAGGCTCTGATAAACCAATTGTTTTGGTTGTTTTGGATTGGATTGGTATTGCCAATGAGTGTTACGATGAATTCAAACGTTCAATTGCTGTTGCCGCCGGAACTGATCCTGAACATGTAGCAGTGCATGTCATACATCAGCATGATGCTCCTTATGCCAATATTCACGATGACTTTACATTGGCTGTTATTCATCGTATTTCGATGGCCGTGGCAGATGCTATTACAAAAACAGTTCCAATCACTCACATAGGTCTAGGAGAAGCTCAAGTCTATCAAGTTGCTTCAACCAGACGTCCCCTCGGTAAAGATGGAAAGGTTATTGATTCTCGCTTTACATCCTGCGCTGATTCCTCATTGCGTGCAGAGCCTGAAGGTCTAATTGATCCAATCGTATCAAAGGTTAGTTTTTGGAATGAAGATAAACCTGTGGCAGTTTTAAGTTATTATGCAACACATCCGCAAAGCTACTACAGGCTTGGTATACCAACTCCTGAATTTCCTGGAATTGCTCGTTTCTCTCGTCAGCTTGAAGTACCTGATGCAATACATGTATATTTTACAGGTGCCGGTGCGAATGTTGGTGCCGGTAAGTACAATGATGGTTCCCATGAAAATCGTGGCATTTTAGCCAAGCGGCTTGCCGATGGTATGACAAAAGCATGGGAAAATACAAAACGTTTCCCTATTATCTCTTCTGAGGTTAAATGGACAACGGAAGCTGTTGCTCTACCATTGGATTCTGCAAAAACAAATAAAGAACTTTGGCTGAGATATAAAGCAGGGAAGAAATTTGATTTGCAGTGTTTGGCTTTAAACAACAAGGCTCGTATTCTCTTTATGCCCGGCGAACTCTTTGTAGAATATCAACTTGCAGCTAAGAAAATGAGGCCTGACTTATTTGTTGCAATGGCCGCTTACGGAGATCTTGGCCCCGGTTATATTCCTTCTGCAGCTGCATTTAATCAAGGTGGGTATGAAATGTCTGTGGAAAAAGTAACACAAGAAGCCGAAGCGGTTCTTTTGAATGCAATATCCAAGTTGTTAAATGCTGGACATTGATGTTTTTGAAATAATATATGGAATAGTTATTAAATATTCTAATGCATTTATTATTGAGCCTGATAAAGATTAATTGAATACTGTTTCAATAGGTATGTAGTAACTTCTTGAAAATATAATAAATTCCTTTTAAATATTTTTTTTAACCTCCTATTTGTCTCTTAAAGAAATATTTAAGAGGAATTTTTGATGAACAGATTATTCACCAGCAATTTATTAACGTCATTCAAAAGCCATTCATTGGTTTTATTATCCGTATAATCAAAAAACACAAAATAACTAATAATGAAAATTAAAATTTTATTTGCATTATTTATCCTAATGCTCGGAACAAGTTGTTCCAATTCAAAAAATCAAGTAAAAGACCAAACCACAGAAAAAGGCACTTTGATTGCCACTCCTTATTTTTCTGGTTTTGAACTGGCTCATGATACGTATAATGCAATTTCTGCAGCAAGCGATGGAAAGATTTATTATGTACTTTCTTCGCAGTCTC
>JALNXZ010000303.1 GCA_023230125.1 Bacteroidales bacterium
CAAATAGTTGTCTGGCTGTAATTTCAGCAAAAAGAAGAAAAATTCCGGTATTTCATTTTGAGGCCGGAAATAGATGCTTTGATCAACGTGTTCCGGAAGAGTTAAACAGAAAAGTACTGGATCATTTGAGTGATATTAATTTCCCTCTTACTGAACATGCCCGCAGATATTTACTGGCAGAAGGTATTAAACCGGAAACCATAATAAAACCAGGGTCTCCAATGAAAGAAATATTAAACTACCATGCTAAGGAAATTGAATCTTCGGACGTATTGGAAAGGCTTAATCTTTTAAAAAATAAATATTTTATTGTTAGTGCTCATAGAGAAGAAAATATTGACTCAGAGCAAAATTTCAATGATTTATTAGACTCATTAAATGCAATAGCAGAAAAATATAGATTTCCGGTTATTGTTTCGACTCATCCAAGAACCAGAATTAAATTAGAGAGTTTAAATAGAACGGATTTTAATCCTTTGATTCGATTTCTTAAACCTATGGGATTTTTTGATTATAACAAAATGCAGCAGAATGCTTTTTGTGTTATATCAGATAGCGGTACCATATCGGAAGAATCATCTATCATGAACTTTCCGGCCATCACTATCCGACAGGCTCACGAGAGACCCGAAGGCATGGACGAAGGCACTTTAATAATGACAGGTTTAAAGAAAGACAGAATTTTACAATCCATAGACGTCGTTGTTTCTCAAAGTGCTTATGAAAAAAAACCGACGAGAATAGTTTATGATTACGATGTGGATAACTTCTCGATTAAAGTAGTGCGTGCTGTTTTAAGTTATATTGATTATGTAAACAGAACTGTTTGGGGAAAATAACGGATAGGGCAGTAAAATGATCCATTGCAACCTTTTGTCCGTCTTTATTGTCAATTTTGAGTCCCTGTTTATTACAAAAAAATATTTAAAAAGCATCCTCTGAAATATAAGAAAAACCTTTTTCTGCCGTTCTATCATTATTGTACGTAGAAATCAATTCTACTAAAAATTGATTATCAGACCTTGAATCTATGACATGTCCGACAGATTGATTATTTATGGGATTTGTATAAAAGATGAAAAAATAAAAGAATATACATTTAATAGTATATTCTTTAGGAAAATAACTTTGTTTCTTCCAAAAATTAGGAGTATGGGAGAAACATTTTTTTTGTCACCCTTAAACCGGTGAAACTATTTGAAATAGATTTAATTATCATCGTCGCTTCTTTAATATGGGAGTGACGAACCTTTTTATGTATGATTTTTATTGAATATATATTGTATTTTTGCAAACCAAAAGATAATCTCAAAGATATGAAGAAAATAATTTTCACCTTGGTTTTTTTGTCGATTCTGATCCCTCTTTCAGCTCAGAGTCTAAGTGATCTTACTCCGGAACAAATCGAGATGTATAAAAAATATAAAGAACAAAACTCCTCGGTAAGTACCAATAATGCGAAGGAGGAAGTTCCGAAAGACCGTGCTATGGTGGATGAATTTTCTGAAAGTAAGAAGGACAAAGAAAATGAATTAGACAACAAGAACAATGGTAAATTCTCCAATGATCTGACCCGGAAGCAAAAGGTTCAAATGGATTCGTTAAAGGATGAAGAGGACTTTAAGATCATATATGATGAGGAAAACGGAAAATATATCAAGGTAAGGAAAAACATACCTCCTGCTTTGGAAATATTTGGTTCTAAACTCTTTAGTACTCAGGATCTCACATTTGAGCCAAAATTGAATATTCCGACACCTCCCAATTACATATTGGGCACCTATGATGAAATGATCATAGATATGACCGGCCTATATGAAGCTAATTACCGTGTCAAGGTATCACCGGATGGATTCATTCGCATTCCTGCAGTCGGACTCGTAAAGGTAAGTGGACAGACCATAGAGGCAGCCTCTTCAAACATTAAAAACCGATTGTCCAGAGTTTATTCAGGTATGTCATCAGGCGAAACTCAAGTCAGAATTTCCTTAGGTAATATCAGAAGCATCCGGGTTACGGTGGTTGGTGAAGCTTTTCGTCCCGGGTCATACACATTGCCGTCTCTTGCAACAGCATTCAATGCCTTATATGCATGTGGCGGACCCGGAAAAATGGGTTCCATGCGTGATATTAAGGTAATCAGGCATGGTAAAGTCATTGCAAACATTGATATGTACCGTTTTCTGATAGATGGGATGGTAAGCGGCAACATTTCTTTGCAGGATGAAGATGTCATAAAGATAGAGCCGTATCAAAACAGAGTGACTATCAAAGGAGCTGTTAAACATGTTGCTATTTTTGAGGCATTAAAAGGAGAAAAGCTGAAAGATCTTATCCGTTTTGCCGGTGGCTTCACGGAAAATGCCCACAGGGCGACCATCACGGTGTTCAGATTGACAAGTAAAGAGAAGATGGTTGTCGATGTAAAGGAAAATGAGATACCATCGTTTGAAATGCAATCGGGAGATGTTTATACGGTGACAAAGACTTATGAAAAATTTGAAAACCGTGTTGATATAACCGGGTCTGTTTTTCGCCCAGGGGCTTATGCGCTCGAACCCGGTTTGACAATTAGAAAATTAATTGCAAAAGCAGATGGTGTTAAGGAAGATGCTTATTTGAACATGGCTACTATTATTCGTAAGAAAGAGAATCAGATACCTGAAATTCTTAGTTTTAATCTTGGGGAAGTGTTATATGGCATCTCTCCTGATATTTTGTTGCAAAAAGACGATTCTGTAAGAATTAGTAATTTGTTTGACTTCCGGGAA
>JALNXZ010000304.1 GCA_023230125.1 Bacteroidales bacterium
ACCATCCCTGGTAACGACAAGTGAAAACGGTACAGGTGCCGGTAACAGTTCTTTCCGTATTCGTGGTACGGATGCAACCCGTATCAATGTCACTTTGAATGGAGTCCCTCTGAACAACCCTGAAGAACAGGAAGTTTATTATGTAGACATTCCTGATATGACTTCAGCTTTGCAAAGCATACAAGTGCAGCGCGGAGTGGGTACATCAACCAACGGAACCGGTGCATTTGGTGCAAGTGTTAATATGACGACAAAAGCCCCGGGAATAAAGCCCTATGTTGAATCGGCCACTACAGCAGGAAGCTATGGTACTTTTCAACAAAATATAGCTTTTGGTACAGGTCTTTTCGGAAACGGTTACAGTCTGGATATGCGTTATTCAAATCTGACCACCGATGGTTATATTCGAAATGGCTGGTGTAAGCACCAATCTTTATTTGCCACATTGGACAAGCGTTTTGAACATGCAGAACTTCGTTTCAATTATATTTACGGAAGCGAACATACCGGCATCACATGGGAAGGCATTTCTGAAGACCAGATGAAAAATGACCCGACCTACAATCCCGCAGGTGAAATAACCAACGGTATTTATTATGATAATGAAAGTGACAATTATCGTCAGCACTATATTCAGGCTTTTTATACTCAGGAACTCGGTAAAAACCTATTGCTGAATGCAGGTTTGAATTATACCAATGGTTTTGGGTATTATGAAGAGTACAAACAAGATGAGTCTTTCAGTTCCATGGGAATAAAGGATCAAACGATTGAAGATAGTACGTATGTCGGTACAGCTCTTGTCCGTCGGAAAAATATGAGTAATGGCTTCTATACGGCAAACTTGAATTTGCAATATAGAAAAAACGGTTTAAATGTCCAGGCTGGAAGCATGTATACTTACTATGATGGTCAACATTATGCAACCTTGCTATGGGCAGCCAACAATCAAGACATTCCTGCAAATTACGAGTGGGTGAGAAACAGTGCGAAAAAGACAGACGCCAATACTTTTGTGAAAGCAGAATTTAGTCCGGTTAAAGGATTGAATGGTTATATTGACCTGCAGTACCGTTATGTGGATTATCAATTGAACGGCATAGATGACGATGATATGCTTGATATGACACAGCACCGCACCTGGAATTTCTTTAACCCCAAAGCTGGTCTTTTTTATCAGATAAATTCTGATCAGCATGCTTTTGCCTCAGTGGCAATTGCGCACCGGGAACCTACAAGATCTGACATTAAAGATGCTGTGAAGAAGTCTGAATCTTCTTCGGATATCAAGGCGGAAAAACTAACTGATTATGAATTGGGCTATACTTTTGATAACAAAAAAATCATGGCATCAGTAAATGTCTATTATATGGATTATAAGGATCAATTAGTTCCAACAGGAAAGCTTAATGATGTGGGCTACAAGCTAATGAGCAATGTTGATAAAAGTTATCGTTTAGGTGTTGAATTATCTGCAGGATACAAGCCAAACACTTGGATGCAGTTGGATGTTACCAGTACTTTAAGTCGAAACAGGGTTGTGGATTATACGGTCTGGTATGACACCTACAACAGTAGTGACGACAATACAGGATGGGTAGAAGTTGTGGATCCGAAGGATCAGATCACTAAGAAGTTTAAAGAAGCTGCATTGCCTTTTTCACCGGAATTGACCGGAGCAGCAGGGATAACTTTGACTCCTGTAAAAGATTTTAAATTTAACTTGACCGAAAAGTATGTCAGTGAACAATATATCACGAATACTCAAAACGACGATCTTAAACTTCCTGCATACAATAGTGCCAATGTATCTTTGACCCATTATTTTAAAATCAAGGGTTTTGCAGATGCTGAGTTTGGCATTTATGTAAATAATTTGTTCAGTAACCGGTACAGTTGTAATGCCTGGGGATATGAATCGCACTTTTTGAACGGTGATACTACGCAAACCGGAAAAGGTTTGTATCCGGTAGCTCCGCGAAATTATCTTGCAAAACTTACTTTACGTTTTTAATGACTATGCAAACAATTATTCTTGCCGACGGTGCATTCCCTAAAAATGAAAAATTGCTCAAGCTTCTTCGAGATGCAGAAAGGGTGATTTGCTGTGATGGAGCAGCTCAGAGTTTGATTGATTTTGGTCGGGAACCTGATGCCATTGTCGGTGATATGGATAGCCTTTCCTTGGATCTAAAGATAAGATTCAGGGAGAGGATTTTCCCTTCAACGAACCAGGAGACCAACGATCTGACCAAAGCATTTGAGTATTGTCTGATGAAAAATTACCAGAAAATTGTTCTTATCGGAGCTACTGGTAAAAGAGAAGATCATGCTCTCGGAAACATCTCATTATTAGCTGATTACTCTGTGCGAATGGAAGATATTTGTTTGCTGACAGACTATGGTCGTATTGATGCCATCCGTGCTTCAAAAAATTTTGAAAGTATTCCGGGTCAACAAGTCTCGATTTTTTCTCTGACTCCTGATACTTGCATTACGGCTCATGGTTTACGTTATCCGATTCAGGGGAAATGTTTCACATCATGGTGGCAAGGTACATTGAACGAAACCACTGGAGACAACTTTAGACTGGAGATGGACAAGGGGTGTCTGTTGGTTTATCGACTCTGGTAAAAATGGTTACTTTCAGTCCTCAATATCCAAATCATTGATTGGAACATGTCTCCTGAATGCCTCATTAAACGAAATCAACGTTTCCGTTCTCGATAACCCCAACGGTTGCAATTTATCGTGAATGATGCTCAGCATG
>JALNXZ010000305.1 GCA_023230125.1 Bacteroidales bacterium
GTTTACCAAAAATCCGGCCATCCTGACACACGATGGTGTCGGCAGTAATAACTAAATCTCCGGATTTCATGAACTTCCGATAAGCTTCTGCCTTTTTGGAAGCAATATAAAGAGCGACATCCGTTGTTTTTAAATCCTCGGGGTATGATTCATCAATATCCTTGAGTGTTTTCACACTATACTTCAAACCCAAGCCATTCATCAGTTCGTTGCGCCTCGGTGAATTGGAGGCCAGTATCAAATTGTATCCGGTAATATTATCCAGCATCTCCTTGTGATTATTACCATTCAAAAGCCTCTGTTCCCATCATCCAAAGTCCCTGAGCTTTCATGATCTGCTCGATGATGTCACGGCCGCAACCTTCACCTCCTTTTTTGTGTGATACATATTTTGAGATGGACTTGATTTCTATCGCAGCATCGGCAGGGCAGGCCGGTAATCCTACTTTACACATTACTTCATAATCGGGAATATCGTCACCCATATAGGCCACCTCATCCAACTTTAAGCCCGTCTTTTCCAGTAAGTCTTCCAGATCTTTCTTTTTGTCACTTGCGCCCATATATATATGAGTGACGCCAAGGTACTCAAATCTTTGACGGACAGCTTCCGATCTACCTCCGCTAATGATGGCTATGATAATCCCTTTTTTCACAGCTTGCACAATGGCATAACCATCCTTAAGATTGGCTGTACGCATAGGCTCTCCGGAAACATGTAATGGAATGACATTGGAAGAAAGCACACCATCGACATCAAAAATGACAGCTTTGATGGTGGTTAAATCGTGGGAAATCGTACTCATAAAAATATATTAAATGACTGATGATTTATTGATTGTACGCTCATATATACCTTTGCTCAGGATTTCGTACAAATGTTGCCATTCAGGATATTCGCCAAGCAATTGTAGGTGCTTATTCATCACTCGACAGTCGAAGCGCACAGCCGGTCCCGTCTGTGCCTTTACAGGAGCAATGGTTTTCACCTTTCGGGAAGTCTCTTCTATGAGGGGCAACAAATATTGAAAATCCAAACCTTTTTCATGGACAAGGTCTTCAGCAATACTGTACAAGTAATTCACAAAATTATTGGCAAAAACAGCAGCCAAATGCAGTTGTTTCCTTTGTTCGTAACTGACCTGTACAACTTTCTCGCTGAGTTCCGATGCCAGATTTTTCAATAAATCCAAACTATCAGATAAAGCTGCCTCAATAAAAATAGGCACCTCCGAAAAATCAACAGGTCTTTGTTTACTGAAAGTTTGCAGCGGATAAAAGATGCCATGGTTGGGGGTATAATCAGACAGGACAGTCATAGGTAAACTCCCTGCGGTGTGTACCAATAGGCCTTTGCCGAAATTAACCCTGGGCAAAACCTGAGAAAGGACATCGTCCTTCAGGGCACAAATGTATAGGTCTGCCTCTGAACAGATTTGTTCAGGCTGAACAACGGCCTCACAACCCAATCGGGCGGCTAAAATCCCGGCAGAATACTCCGTACGGCTATAGACCTGTAAAAAGTGATGGCCTTTTGCGGCAAGCGCAGAAGCCAGTTGAGTCGCCAGGTTTCCGGCACCAATCAGACCTATTCGCATACTTCCTTATTTAGCTTGACCAAATTTGCCGACATGAACTTTCTCCCATTGCAGACGCGTTTCATCAAAAGGCTTCTTGACCTCATTTTTGACACCAAGAGCCACAATGCTTTCCACCCGCAAATTTTCAGGAATATTCAGTAAGTGACGTACTACTGCTTCCGAATCTTTCCCATCTGCCGTTTGACGTTCACGAATCTGAACCCAACAGGAGCCAAGGCCCAAATCTTCTGCTTCGAGATGCAAGATCAAGGAAGCAATGGATACATCTTCAATCCATACATCGCTACATTCAGGATCCGCAAGGACAACCACAGCCAACGCCGCACCATCTATCAATTGACAACCGTTCTTTTTACACTCGGACAAGGATTTCAACATCTCAGGTTCTTCCACCAGAATAAACTGCCAGGGATTAGAACGTTTGGATGACGGAGACATGAGAACAGCATGCATCAACTGTTCAACGAGTTCAGGACTGATTTGCGTTTCTTTGAAACTTCTTGTACTTCTGCGCGTACGCAGCAATTCTAAAAGGTTCTCCATAATCTATTACAATATTATGGGCAAATATACGTTTATTTCCTTAAATTTGTAGCCTTTCCGACCCACAGATTCAGGGTTGTTTCCGGTTTTAGCCTGTAAACTATGATTTTTAAAAAAATAGCTTCTACACTCACGCTTTTCATACTGATTTGGATTCAAGTTGTTTCGGCGCAGGAGAAAATCACCGTTTCCGGCTTCGTGATGGACACCAAAAGCCATGCGCTGGAATTGGTGAATGTATCGGAATTTAATGGCCGTATTGCAACATACACAGATGAAAGTGGTTTTTATTCCATACAGCTACCAAAAGCCGACACCATCATCCTGAAGTACAGCTGCCTGTCTTACCAGACTGCTACCCGCATCATTCCTGCAGAAATGAAAAGTTTGAGGGTGAATGTGACACTTGGATCATCCAGCAGGACGCTCAATGAAATTGTCATAAGAGGGCAGCAAAGGCAGACCAATACCCTCGAAACCCTGGACGCATCAAAAGTCCGGTTACTGCCGGATGCCTCAGGGGGTAGCATCGAAGCCCTGCTCGTCACTTTTGCAGGTGTCAGTTCCAACAATGAACTCAGTTCCCAATATTCAGTCAGGGGAGGTAATTATGACGAAA
>JALNXZ010000306.1 GCA_023230125.1 Bacteroidales bacterium
AATGGATAAAAAATTATCATCGGTTAAGACCAATGAAGAAGCCTCACGTGCCACATCAGTACCTCTCTCACCCATGGCAATTCCAATATTTGCAGACTTCAGGGCTGGAGCGTCATTTACTCCATCGCCCGTCATGGCAACAATTTCGCCATTTAGCTTCAGCGCATTGACAATTTTCAGTTTCTGTTCAGGTACTACCCTGGCAAAAATATTGATGTTGCTGATCTTCGCACTCAAATCTTCTTCGCTCATGGCCTGAATTTCAGGTCCGGTCATGCATTGAGCATAATTTTTCAGTCCGATTTCCTTGCCAATGTTTTGGGCTGTTACTGGGTAATCACCGGTAATCATAATGACCCGGATACCCGCTTTGTAGCACTCCTGCACGGCATTTTTCACTTCAGGACGGATGGGGTCGGAAAGACCGATTAAACCAATGAACTCGAAGTCAAAATCATGCTGGATTTCAGGCAAAATATCTTTTCTGATGGTAGCCCTGGCTACACCCAAAACTCTTAAACCGTTTGAGGCCATTTTTTGAATGGCTGCTTCATATTTGGAAATATCTTTCAGATGACACAAATCAAAAATTGTTTCAGGTGCCCCTTTTGTAGCTATGATGTACTCGCCAGTATCCTTTTGGACATAAACCCTTGACATAGCCATTTCTTCTCTGGTCAGAGGATATTCACGGATCATGGACCAATCGTGGTGCATGTGTTCGGTATTTTGTAGATAATCCTCTCCAAGCTGAAGAATAGCTTTTTCCATCGGGTCATTGGGGTTTGTCTGACTGGAAAGAATACCGTATTCTATAATTCGATGAAAACCTTCAGGAAAACCATCCATTTTCAGAATATCAAAAAAACCATCCTTGTTGTACAAGGTACTCACCGTCATTTTGTTTTGCGTGAGTGTTCCAGTCTTGTCCGAACAAAGTACAGTAGCCGATCCCAGCGTTTCTATGGCATTTGGTCTACGGGTTAGTACCCTTTTTTTAGACATCCTCCAGGCACCCAACGCCATGAATACAGTCAGGATAACAGGAAATTCCTCTGGAATGACTGCCATGGCTAAAGTCAAGCCTGCCAAAATACCTTGCAGCAAATTTCCACGGGTTATGAAAAAAACCAGGACTACAATCAGGCAAAGAATGGCACCTATCAAGGCCAGTTTTTTCACCAAGGAGTTGAGCTCGATTTTGAGGTTGGTGGGTTCTTCCTTTACATCACCAAGAGCCTTGCCAATCTTTCCGATTTCTGTTTCAGCACCGATTTTAGCGACTTGAGCCACACCATTACCTTGAACAATCATGGTCCCTGAAAATACAAAAGGGGTATCGTCACCGCCTGCTGTAGCTTCTTTTTCTGTACCATCAGACTCCACTTTTCGGACAGGAACAGATTCTCCGGTCAGGAGGGACTCATCAACCTGAAGATTGATGGAATGTAGTACGATTCCGTCAGCGGGAACTCTTTCTCCTTCTGAAAATACGATCAAATCGCCAATGACTATTTCTCTGCAAGGTATCTTTATTTCTTGATTGTTTCGGATGACTACGGCATGAGGGCTGGACATCTCTTTCAAGGCTTCCAGTGCTTTTCCTGTCTTTCTTTCCTGATAGAACTCTATACCCATGATGAACAAGACGAATCCAAGTAGCATGAATCCTTCTTCCATATCGCCTAAAAACATGTACAGCGTTCCGCAGATAATCAGTAACATGAACATTGGTTCCTTGAATATGCCTACAATCTGCTTCAAGAAACCGTTTGACTTGGTTTTAAGAAGTTCGTTGAATCCGCCTGTGCGTCTTTTTTCTTTGACTTGTTCTTCAGTTAATCCGGTAAATTTATGACCGGAAAAGTCAGCATTTTTTTCCATCGTGATAAAAATAAAAAATTACTGGCTGCTGTTATCAACCTGAGCCTAACCGGTACTAGCGATCGAAATATTTATAATGATTTTGTGAGTTTTTCAAGAAGAACTGTTAACACTTCCAGCTCTTTCGGCTCAAAAGCCTCCAACATCAACTCTGCAAACTGAGCGTGTGCATGTTCATGCATTTGATTGATCTGCATCCCTTTTTTAGTCAGGTGCAGATGAGAACTTCTCCTGTCCTCATCGGATTGGATTTTTGTAACGTAACCTTTTTTGATGAGTTTATCAAGAGCCACAGTAACGCTCGGTTTTGTCAGTCGCATTTCTGTAGCCAGTTCCGTTATATTTGGATTACTCATCTCGTTAATGACCTCGAGGTAGTGCATCTGAGCCGTTGTCAGTTCCTTGATGTTCAATTGCTCACGTGCAAGCTCTTCCATCTCTCCCAAATTCTGAGAAAGCTTCGCTATGATGTTTACAATTTTGTCCATTATTTCATAATTTATGTGACAAAGATAATTAGTTAGTCCTAACTAACGAAATAATTTTAAATATTTTCAAGGATGGTGGCTTTATTTTCTACAGTTTTCGCCAAAAATTCCTTTAAGCAGGATTTTTTATACATTTGTCTGGAAAATTATAAATGAAGTTAACTTAATTTATACATTTGTCAGATTTTTTTTGAGCTTATGATTTTAGCTTTAAATATAAGTTCGACAATAATGATTGAGTTACAATTAACCGTATAATATCCATTCAATTGAAGATACTGTGAAAAGAAACACCAAAATCATTTCAATATTCCTTTTCCTCGCTTTACCTTTTTCAATAAAAGCCCAACAATCAGGATTAGTAAGGTTTGATGTAATAGCCT
>JALNXZ010000307.1 GCA_023230125.1 Bacteroidales bacterium
TGATAGAACTGCCTTAGACTTCTTATTATATTGCAGAATATGCTAAAAAGAATCGGTTATTGCCTGATGAGCAACTTTGGTATGATAAAAATAAGCAATCTTGGTATTCACACCCGGTGATTAATGATTCGATGACAGATGTTTTTTTGCAGAAACAAATTGATGGAAATTTAGCACTTAGAGGTATTTTGGCTCCTAGTTTTAACCTGCTTGGAACAGCTTGGGCTTCAAGTTATAATTTGGACTATATGTCACAAATGGGTGGAGCTGCTATTTTGGACTATGCAATTAATTTTAGTAAAACACCTGCAAAATATATAAATATTGGATATAACTCCATTTTAAGTTCCTGGGCATTAATGAATACAGGCGAAGATGGAATTGGATATTGGTATCCGAATAAAAATAATGACGGTGCTGTAGGTTGGGCCTTTAATAATTGGCAGCATGGTTGGACATATTTTAGAAATATTTCCACTCCGAGAGGTCCATGGCAATATGATGGTGAGATTGATCATGGGCTGGTCGGTGGCGTACATGCTTTAGCAACCTATGTTATTAATGATCCATTGTTCGGATTTATTGCCTATGGTGGTAAATTATTGACAAATGATAAACGGTTCAATGTTATCCCTCTTGATGGGGTCCGTCGTAAGTTTTTTTTACAAGACAGAAATAAGATTCTATCTATTGAAATGCTTCAAGATGGATTCCACGAAAGCGAACCAATAATAATTGCAGATAATCTTGATAGAATTAGCTTTATCATTGAAAACCGATTAGCCAAAACACATTCTTGTTCCTTTAAAATATATGGATTGAATAAAGGCAATTATTCAATTTTAGTAAATGGGACAAAAGAATGTATTATAGAGGTAACCAAAGAAAAAGATGTTTTCTACGTGAAATTCCCTTTAAAACAAGCTTCCGCTTCAATAGAGATAATTAAGTTTTAATGAGAATTATAATAGGTCGCGATTATTCGCGTGTTCGCCATCAACTCAAACTCATCAAAAATCGTCAGCATATCAAAGATCTTTTGAATTTGGGCACAATCGATGTCCGCTTAAATATCGCTATTTTTAAACGAACTATTGACATAAGAATAAGAATTATCCAAAAAGTATTTAATAATCTTTATTGCTTTTGTAATCTGCCCTTCAACTGTTTTTATTGAAATATCAAGTTTGGATGCAATTTCATGATTAGAAAGATCCTCATTTCTACTAAGTTGAAATATTGTCCTGCATCTGTCTGGTAGAGTTAACACTGCTTCTTGAATAAGTAGGTAAAGTTCTTCTGTTTCCAGGCTTATGACATTATCTTCTTCTATATCGACTTTTGTCAGGTCGATGGAAGCCATCAGCTTCCTTTGGCGAAGAATATTCAAACATTTGTTGCGGGCTGCCTGGAATAAATATGTTTTTATGGAATACTGAATCTGAAGTGTATCGCGATTGTTCCAAATGTAGATAAAAATGTCAAGGGCAAGTTCCTCAATATCTGTCTTTTCATGAATATATATATTCATAAAACGACACAATGGAGTAAAGTATCTCTCAAACAAGTATCTAAATGCCAATTCATCACCTTTGTGAATCTTCAACAATAATATATCATCATCGTCTTTGCCCATTTACATTTTATTGGAAATCACTAGTATCCGGTTAAAACCTCCTGATATTCAACTGGTTAGAAATAGCCGAACTGGTTAAATTGTAATTCGTATTTATAAGCAACTCGTGGTACAAACCATTCGTCCGACTTTCGTTGGCCTCTGCCAATGTGGATTTTGGAACCGACTGCTTTATGCCTGAGTGATATAACTTATTGGAAAACGCTGTCAGGCAAGATTCAATATCTCGTAAACTTTCCCTGTGGATCAATTGCGCGAAAACAGTTTTCCCTGTATTCATGATTCACTAAATTTTTAGTAAACATAAGGGATTTCCAATATCTTCAAATCGAAAAATTAAAGAACGTATCTGAAAGTATTTATTGATGAGGGCTTCAGGAGTTAGTAAAAGCCCTTAACCGGACACTATTGATTTACAGAGTAAACGAGAAGCCCAGATGTATCGCTTGTTCGTAAAGCTCTTTGTTGAAGGTGTAAAGGTAGGCACCTCTTTTGGAACCACTCTTATCCTTTTCTTCCAACTTTTCCAGAAAATTCATGGTTCTTACCTTTTTCCGAAAGTTTCGTTTGTCCACCCTTTGACCGTATATTGCCTCATATAAAGACTGAAGCTGAGGCACTGTAAACTTTTCAGGCAAAAGGTTGAAACCTACAGGTTCTGTTGATGCTTTATGGCGGAGCCTTTCAAGGGCAACCTGAAACATGTCATGGTGGTCAAAAATAAGTTCTGGCAAATCATTGATGTTTCGCCAGTGTGCATTATTTTCCAAGACAAGATCATGGTCATAATCGGCCACATTGACCAAAGCATAATAAGCAATGGACATGACACGTTCTCCAGGATCACGGTTTTCTTCAGTGAAAACCTTCAACTGCTCCATATATAAATTTTTCAGACCGGTCAGGGAATGCAACACGCGTGAAGCTGCTTCTTCCGCACTTTCGTGTTCTTTGATAAAGCCACCCGGTAAAGACCAGCTACCTTTTGCCGGTTCAATTTTCCGTCTAAAAAGCAACAAGTTCAATTCTCCCTCAGAAAAGCCGAAAATGATACAGTCAATCGAAACAAGAAATTTCGTATTTCCGCTATAGTATTTGACGTCCATATTTATATCGAT
>JALNXZ010000308.1 GCA_023230125.1 Bacteroidales bacterium
GAATTTTTTGATGACAACAGAATGATGGGGATATGTCGTGTA
Source organism: Bacteroidales bacterium (assembly GCA_023230125.1). Lineage (GTDB taxonomy): Bacteria > Bacteroidota > Bacteroidia > Bacteroidales > UBA1402 > UBA8389. The sequence continues at coordinate 43 of JALNXZ010000308.1, forward strand.
AATTCAGAGGCTTTCATTCTTTTTACCAATTCAACACCATTCATCACCGGCATGATAATATCGCTGATAACTAATACAGGCCTCTGTTTTGCAGAGATATCCAATGCTTCTTTTCCATTGGATGCTTCCTGTATGGTATAATTGGAACGGAACAGGTCTTTAATCATTGTCCTTATTTCCTGATCATCCTCAACCACCAGTATATATTCAGTGCCCCCATGTGATCCGTTTTCAGCTGTGATCTCCTTTGCATGTATCAATTCCTCATGCTCACCATTCTTTGATGGCAGAGGTACCCATCCATTTTCCGGACAACTGGTATTTTCTTCAACTGCTTCTAATTCCGGCAATTCAACCACAAACGAAGTGTACGTAACCCCGTCACTGTCCACACTTATATCTCCGTGCATCACCTGTACGATACTTTTACATAGTGCCAGTCCGATACCGTGTCGGGAGTAATTCCCAAAGCAAAGCTGTTTCTCAAATTGATTCAGCACCTCAAATTTATCAAATAACTGGTCAACGCTTTCCGGTTTTATTCCAATACCACTATTGCTGAATTGAATGGTGAGCAGCGTTTCGGAGGCAGTGATTCTGATTGAGACAGCATGTTCTTCGGGAGTATATTTTGCGGCATTTGACAACAGATTGAAGACGATCTTTTCCAAACTGTCTCTGTCCGATTTCCAATGAATATTTTCAGGTACAGAAGTAATTGTATATTCAATTTTCTTTTGTTCCAGGATCTCCAAAAAATTATCAATCGCATATTTTATCAACTCCGGCACATCCACAGTTTCTATTTTAAGCCGAAGGTGGCCGGTTTCAGCTTTTCTGAAGTCTACCAGTTGCTCAATAAGATGTTGCATCCTTTCAGCGTTTGATTTTATCACCTGTAAATATTTTCGGGTAATCGTATTGTTCCTGTTCTCTATGATCAACTTGTCACAAGGTCCGTATATAAGTGTCAAGGAGTTTGAGAACTCATGGGCAATATTAGTGAAGAAGCTCAGTTTTCCCTGATGAATCTCTTCGATCTTCTGTTTTTCAAGCTCCTTTATTTTCAGGTCGTTAACCACCTTAAGCCTGTAGAGTATTATTTCTCTAATAATATACAATATAAACAGCAACAAAATTGTATAGAACAGATAAGCAATATTACTGTCCCACCAGGGGGGAGTAATTGTAACAGGGAGACTGAAAACAGTATCTCCCCAAATTTTATTGGCATTACTGCTTTTAATTTTAAGCAGGTAATCTCCTTTGGGAAGGTTGGTGAACATAACCGCGTTAGATGTCCCAATGTTCACCCATTCATTGTGAAATCCTTCCAACTTATATGCTATCTCACATTTATTTGACGCCAAAAAGTCGATAGGAACAAAAGAAAAACCAAAAGAGTTGTTTTTATGGGATAATTGAAGAGTCTCTTTATGATCCTTTTTTATTAAAAAATCAGTCAAGTCTGATTGAATGTTATCTACATAAAAAGCATCCAGCCACAATTCAGGCATATATTCACTCTGAATAATTTCAAGCGGATTGAATTGACTAAATCCGCTGATACCTCCAAAGTAGAATTCAGGCAATAATGGACTTGCATAATATGCTCCGTCGGAGAACTCGTTATCATGCAACCCGTCATTGGTGAAATAGGAGACAATACGGTAAGTATTATTCTCCGGAATAAGCTTTGCCAATCCATTGTTTGTGCTGACCCATAAGTTATCTTTTGCATCCATGAGAATCCCATGGATGGTGTTATTGGGCAATCCGTTCTGCTCATTGAAATAAACAATATCAGGTTTCTCTCCCTTTTTCCATGTTAATTTGGTCAATCCCATACTTGTGCCGGCCCAAAGATTCCCTTTCATATCATCATATAAACACAACACATCATCACAACCATAAAATTGAGGATTATTCTCTGATAATTTAAACACTTCAAATTCCCGGGTATGTTTATCGAACCTGTTCACACCACCACCCCGGGTACCAATCCATAAATGGCTGTTCCCGTCTTTAATAATTGCATATACGATGTTGTTGCTCAATGAAGATTCCCCTTCGATAAAAACAAATTGATTAAAATTGATGACACTGTAAGGTTGTGTGGAATAATCAATTTCCAGTTTAAACATTCCATAACCACTCGTACCAATCCATAAGACATTATTGCTGTCAGGCAAAATGGCATAGACAGAAGAAAGCGACAGGTTTGCGGGAAAATCCAAAGAATAGATACGTTTCGCTTGCTTATCGTAATAGTTAATACCGTTACCATCGGTACCAATCCAGAACTCATTTCTGTTGCCATCTGTAATTTCATAGACTGAATTACTCAGGAGGCCGTGTTCTGTACCATACCAATCAGTGAGTGCTAATTCATTTGTCTTTTTGTGTTGTGTAAAATTAAAAATCCCGGCTCCCTTTGTTCCCACCCATAGAGATTGGTTTTCATCCTCAAAAAAAGTTCTTACAGCTCCATTAACAGGGTGCTGAAGGTTCCGGAAATTCTCCAGTGAATAGTTTTTAAATCTCTCATTGAAAGGAACAATTTTGTAAACTCCTTTCATATCAGTACCGGCCCATATAATGTTTTGAGTGCCGATATGAATATCCAGCACAGGACTGTTGCTGATCACCTCTTGTATACCGCTTTCAGGATGATAATAGTATAATCCTTTGCTTGTAGCCA
>JALNXZ010000309.1 GCA_023230125.1 Bacteroidales bacterium
TTAGAACTGCAACAATCAAAAAGACGATCCACATGACGAGAACCGGACCGGGAGCCCAACCAGTCTTCTCTTTCATCGTTTCATCAATGTTAACCGGGTATTTTGTTTCCAAAACCAACGGACGTGATTGTGCCGAATCATTCAGGATGACAGCCTTGGAAAAAGATTCCATCAGCAGATTGGGGGCAAATTGTTGCGATTTCAGACTGGCAGGATTATCTGCTTTTGCACCAAGCGCAAAGTCGATGCCAAATTGAGTCCATGGATATGCATTTGTGAAAAAATGAACTTCGTCCCGGAGACTCTTGAACTTTCCTTTCCAACGGAAATCAACTTTTCCGGAGATGGATTGAATGATGATGTCACGTGGTTTGGTGGAGCAGTTGTTAAAAAAGAAATTGTACCGGTATTCGCGGTTCTCCGGTTGGATGTTTTTGATTAAAGCATACCAAATGCCATTTCTTTCTTTTGGTGTCAGGTTGATGATCTGTTCTGTTACAGCTCTGTTCTCAATTTGATATTCCAGGAGAAAATCCATATAGGAACAGGCGCCTACCATGTAGTCTGTCCGGCCTTTTACGAAACGGAGAATAAATCCGGGACTGTTAAAATCGAAAAGGCCGTAATTGAAAACAAGGTCAAAGTGTTGGTCAGGGTCATAAATACGAATGCCGGTGTGCCCATATTGTGAATAAACTTCTTTACCTGGAGAAGCTGTGAGCAACGAAACAGTGGCTTTTTCACCCAGCGGTTTCTCAAAAGGTTTCTGAGCAATGGACTTGAAAGAAAGGCAGGTACAAAACAACAAAAGGACCAGTATCTGTCCGGTGATTTTGTGATTGTTTAGCATGTGTATGTTTTGTAACATCATTCTTTAAGAATTTTCCTCACAAAAATACGAAAAATGATCTTGCAAAGCTTTCTTTTATATAAAATTAATAGGTTATATTTGTCTTCTGTTCTAAATGCAATATAGATGGAAGATAAAAAATTATACCGATCTAAGGAAAAAATGCTTGGTGGCGTGTGTGGTGGCGTTGCTGATTTTTTCGGAATGGATAGGAGTGTGGTACGGATCATTTTCGCATTGCTTATTTTAGCCGGTACTTTGGGTTTTTGGCTCTACCTACTCATGTGGATTATTGTACCTCAGGAAGATTAAAGTCGCATTTATCCCTTTTTTGTATAAACCAGTTCCTGCCGGTCTCCTTCTAGTATGCGGATATCTGAAATGTCTTGCACAACTTCCAGTGTACCTAGATATTCCTTATTTTCATTTCTCAAGGCGATGTATTCAATGCTGATGAACTTGTCTTTGTGTGAAGATCTCCAGAACAATACCCTATCTTCCTTTCCGCTTTTGAAATCCCCTATGATTTGTTGCATGACGGCCTGAAAACGAGGCGGGTGACACAAACGCAAATCTCTTCCCAAGGCTCCTTTCCCACGCAGAAATAACCTGTCCGGCTTGTTGGAAAAGAATCTGACAATATCGTTTTTGTCTACAAAACTGACTTCAGCAGGTAAAGCTGAGAAAATAGCTTCCAGTTCTTCAACAGTAAAATTTCCGGTTGATAATTTAATGAGATCGTTGGCTGGCTGGTCCATGTGTTTTACTATTAATGTGTTGAATAAAAGTAAAAGTACAAAAAATAGGCATCATTACGATGACTTTTGTGTCAAATGAAACCTCTGAAAAATGGAAGGCTCTTTTAGGTTTACAAAAAGCTGATTAGCAAAGCTATATTCAATGCTGTGACAATTCCTCCGAGTGTATACAAGATGATTTTAAGTGGGGGGGAATTCTTGAATTTGCCCATCACTTTTTCCGAAGATGTCAGTTTGACCTGAGAAAAGATGGTGATGGGCAATTGGATGCTCAAAATCATTTGTGAGAGGATCAAGCCCTGGAATGGATTACTTATCAGAAGGATGATGCCAAAAGCCAGTATCAGGGAAATAGCTACCCCCATTCTCGAGTGGTTATCCTTGATATCATAGGGCTCTTTGTACATCCCTGCAAAAATGCTTCCGGCTGCCATCCCCGAGGTGGTTGTGGAGGCGATTCCTGCGAAAAGCAGAGCTATGGCAAATACATTGGCTGCATGGTTTCCAAGCAAAGGCATCAGTAAATTTCCGGCTTGCTGAAGTTCGGAAACCGGTGTATGAATCTTGAAAAAAGTGGCTGCAGCCAAAAGAATCATGGCACTGTTGATGGCCCAACCGATGCCCATGGAAAGCAAGGTGTCCATGAATTCATATTTCAGTTGTTTCTTGATGACATGTTCATCTTCCAGGTTCCATTGGCGGCTTTGGATGATTTCTGAATGCAGGAACAAATTGTGAGGCATCACCACTGCGCCCAATACGCTCATGATGATAACCATGGAACCCTTTGGAAAGGATGGAGTCACCCAGCCCGAAACGGCGTGGTTCCAATCAATATCAACCAAGGAGAGTTCATATAGGAATGACAGACCGATGACAGATACGAAAGCAATAATCCATTTTTCAATCATCTTGTAAGAGTTCGTCAACAACATGATGAAGACAAATATGGTCACCAGTAATGCGCCAGCCCTGATTGGAATGGAAAACAACATGTTAAGCGCAATGGCTCCACCGAGAATCTCTGCGAGTGATGTTGAGATGGATGCAACCATCGCCGAAGTAAGCAACAGTTTCGAATAACGTGGTTTGAGGTGAATGGCTGAAGCCTCGGAAAGACACAGTCCGGTAGC
>JALNXZ010000310.1 GCA_023230125.1 Bacteroidales bacterium
GCACGGATGTGACTTCGGAAGCGTAACGGGCAGCACCTTCCAAATGATGTCTCATGATGATGATGTCGGCATAGTTGGACACCATCTTGATGGTATCGTTCAGGGTTTCACCTTTGACTGAACTGGATGTTGAAGCATCAGAGAAGCCGATGACCCGGCCACCTAATCTATTTACTGCTGTTTCAAAACTCAGACGTGTACGGGTGGAGGGTTCAAAAAAGAGTGTAGCCGCAACTTTTCCGTTCAATAGGGTTTGATTGGGATTGGCTTCGAAGGTTGCTGCACTGTCTAAAATACTTAGAATCTGATCTTTGGAATAATCAGTAATGGAAACAATGCTTTTGGATGACATACCGTTGATTCTGTTGGTTATAGAATAAACAAAAGTACAAAAACTTTTTACAGAAAAGTGATGACCGTTGTAAAAAACTAATGGAAAAATCCTGTTGACTGATGTCAAAGAAAAGTGTACTTTTGCGTGTTCAATAATGATGGTATCCCTATCTATAAAAAATCCAATAAATATGGGGCAAGAATATAGATCTTCACTTAAAAATACAAATAATTCTTTCAACAACAAGAAAGGTGGTTATTCTAAAGGTGGATATTCGAAAACTGATTTGAAAGAAGATACTCTGGGTAAAATCATTCGCATTTTTTGGTGGGCGGTCGGTATTGGACTAGTCCTTTCGGTCTTCATGTTCATTTTGATTGCCAATGGAAAAGTCGGGTATATGCCCCCCATTGAAGAACTGGAAAATCCAAAGAATAAATTTGCCACAGAGGTTATATCCTCAGATGGCGAAATGTTGAGTACCTATTATTATGGTGAGGGAGGGAACAGAGTACCTGTGACTTATAATCAGCTTTCTCCCTATTTGGTCAAGGCTTTGATTGCGACAGAAGATATCCGTTTCAAAAGTCATTCCGGTATTGATGTTAAAGCTCTTTTCAGAGCCATCGTGAAACGTGGATTGTTTTTCAACAAAAATGCAGGAGGTGGCAGTACCATCACGCAACAATTGGCTAAACTACTTTATACTCCACATGCAAAAAATACTTTTCAAAGAGGAATGCAAAAACCAATCGAATGGGTGATTGCCGTTCAGTTGGAACGCTTCTATACCAAGGAAGAGATTCTGACGATGTATCTCAATCAATACGACTTTGGAAACAATGCCGTCGGCATCAAGACCGCAGCTTCCGTCTATTTTGGAACGACCCCGGATAAACTGAATCTGGAGCAATCGGCGACTTTGGTCGGTATGTGTAAAAATGCGACCTATTACAATCCCAAGCGATACAGTGAACGTTCCAGGCAAAGGCGCAATGTCGTTCTGAATCAGATGCGAAAGGCTGACTTCATCTCAGAAGCTGTCTGTGATTCTGCACAGGCTCTTCCTATGGATATAAATTTCCATCGGGTAGATCATAAGGAAGGTTTAGCCCCTTATTTTAGGGAATATTTACGTCAGATTTTGGTCAAGGACAAACCCAGAAGAGGTAATTATGCAGATTGGCAGGCACAGCAATATAGCGACGATTCTTTGGCCTGGGAAACCAATCCCCTTTACGGATGGTGTAACAAGAACACCAAGGAAGATGGCTCTAACTACAACCTTTATATTGATGGCCTTAAAATATACACCACCATTGATTCCCGCATGCAACGCTATGCAGAAGAAGCAGTCTACGAACATATAGGCGGATATTTGCAAGATAAATTTTTCAAGGAAAAGAAAGGCAGAAATTATGCACCATACTCTAAAAATCTGAATGAAGAGCAGGTCATGAAAAGTTTGTATAGAAGTGTCAGACAATCAGAACGCTATAGATCCATGAGAAATGCCGGGCTTTCCGATAGTGAAATAAAGGCTGGTTTCAACAAGAAGGTTGAAATGTCTGTCTTTACCTATGATGGAATGAAAGATACGATCATGAGCCCTTTGGACTCTATTCGGTATCATAAATATTTCTTGCGTTCAGGATTTATGGCTATGGATCCAATGAACGGACATGTCATGGCTTATGTTGGTGGAGTGGCATTCACGCCGTTTCAATATGATATGGTCATGACAGGTCGCAGGCAGGTCGGATCCACCATCAAGCCCTACCTCTATACGATGGCTATGGAAGAAGGGTTTTCACCTTGTGACAAGGTAAAAAATGTTCCGACAACAATCACTACAGAGACCGGAGCGGCTTGGACGCCACGTAACGCCAATCATAACAGGGTTGGTGAAATTGTAACACTCCGTTGGGGGTTGGCTAATTCAAACAACTGGATATCAGCTTATGTCATGAGTCATTTTTCACCCTATGCTTTTGTTCGCATGCTTCGTTCATTTGGTTTGAATGGGCAACTGGATCCTGTTGTTTCACTTTGTGTCGGTACTTGTGACGCAACAGTGGCAGAAATGGTCAGTGCCTATACCAGTTTTGCCAATCGTGGAATTCGCGTACAGCCTATGTTTGTAACACGCATTGAGGATAAAAATGGTAATATCATTACCCACTTCTCACCTCAGATGTCCGAGATTTTTAGCGAAAAGACCTCTTATAAAATGCTGTCTATGTTGCGTGCTGTGGTTGATCAAGGTACTGCCGGCCGTGTTCGTTACAGATATGGTCTTAAAGGCGAAATAGGAGGTAAAACCGGTACGACCCAGAACAATTCCGACGGTTGGTTTATGGGTATTACGCCTCGCTTGGTG
>JALNXZ010000311.1 GCA_023230125.1 Bacteroidales bacterium
AAGCAGCAGATTCAGTTTTAGAAACAGCATTCAGGATTCAGAATGATTCCAAAATAACGAAACCGGTCTGTTTGCTGGCGGGTGGTGAGCCGACCATCAAGGTAATAGGAAATGGTTTAGGTGGTCGTAATCAGCACTTTGCATTATACTGTGCCACTAAAATCAATGGTAAAAAAGGACTGACCATCCTTTGTGCAGGCACAGACGGGAATGATGGTCCAACAAATGCCGCCGGGGCCGTGGTTGATTGCAATACAGTAGAAACAGCAATGAAACAAGGTCTCAATCCTCAGGTGTATTTACAAACTAACGATTCCTACCACTTTTTCCTAAAGGCTGGAGGACATATTTTGACAGGTTCCACCATGACGAATGTCATGGATTTAATTGTTTTAATTATCGAGTAATCAACAATATATGACTTGATTTTTTTACTTATAATCATATCATTGATAAATCCACTTTATGGTGTATATTGATAGTCCGTATTTCGGCATCAGCTAAAGCAATCACATTCAGGGCCAAAGCCTCTACTGGTGATGCTTCTTTGACCGTTGCTGTAATGCATCAGTGAAAGGAGACACCATCAAGTTCAACTTTGACATCGTACTTATTCATTCATTGCTGCTTCTCTCAGTTCTATCATCTCCAGATTCAGGATTTTTTCCTGATCCAGTTCAAAACGTACCAGTGTGCGGACTGTTTGAAAACCTTGTTTTCCGGCTGCACCGGGATTGATATGAAGCAACTGGCGTTTTGAATCGAACTTAACCTTGGCAATATGGGAATGTCCGCAAATGAAAAGTTTGGGACGAAATTCATTCAGTTCATTGATAATTTCAGGTGCATAATGACCCGGATAACCACCAATGTGAGTCATTAGCACCTTAATGCCTTCACATTCAAAAAAAAGATAACGGGAAAAACGCAATCGCTCCAAATGACTGTCAATATTTCCATAAACGGCACGCACAGGCTTGATCATGGCCAAACGGTCTGTAATCGTCATAGACCCGATATCACCCGCATGCCAGATTTCATCACATTCCAAAAAATATTTTATATAACGGTCATCCCAATATCCATGGGTGTCAGAAAGCAATCCTATCTTTTTCATCCTTTTCTTGTATTATTGCAGCCATGACCCATGTCAGGCATTTCAATCAAACGATTTCCCATCGATTCTGCCGGTTAAGACCTTTCTGCGAACAACAGACAAAGGTAAAATCTAAATTCTTTTTTTTCTTACCTTTGGAAAATAAAAAGAGAAATTTCTAAACAGCGTGACAGAAATTTTGCGTTAAAATGAATCCTATGATAAACGAAACACCGGAAACCCTCCTCCCCTACGGAGATGGAGAAAGAAAGCGCAATCAGGTTGAAAACATGTTCGATGCCATTGCTGACAAGTATGATTTTCTGAATCATTTCATGTCTTTAGATCAGGACAAGGGCTGGCGAAAAAAGGCCATTTTGAGCCTGAAGGATGATGCGCCCAAGAACATGCTTGATATAGCCACAGGCACCGGTGATTTTGCACTGGAAGCTTATAAATGGCTGAAACCGAAACACATTACCGGAGCGGACCTTTCAAAAGGAATGATGGAAATTGGAGTTCAAAAGGTTAAAAGAGCAGGATTGGAAGGGAAAATCCATTTTGAAGTACAAGATTGTACCGCGCTGACTTATGAAGACAACATCTTTGATGCGGTGACGGTGGCTTTTGGAGTGCGTAATCTTGAAAATATAGCCAAAGGTATTTCTGAAATGTTCCGGGTGCTGAAACCTGGAGGCAAGATGGTGATCATCGAGCTCTCCCGGCCTGAGCGTTTTCCGATGAAGCAATTTTTCAATGTCTATTCTTCCATTATATTACCAACTGCCGGGAGTATTTTTTCTAAAGACAACAGGGCTTACAAATATTTGCCGGCCTCCATTCAGTTGGTACCTCAAGGGGAAAATATGGTCAAAATTTTGGAAGAAACAGGCTTTAATGAATCGAGACATGTTGAATATACCTTAGGTATCTGTACCATGTATTCAGGACGCAAGCCTCTTAATCCTTGATATCCATGGATGAAACATCAAAGCTGAGCGGCAACAAGTCTTTGATGGATTCGACAATGGCAATCCCATCCACACCGTATAGAAGTACGCGAATATCTGACTTATACCGGTTTTCAGCTTCCAAAAGAACCTGACGGCAAGTACCACAGGGTGATATCGGCTCACTTGAAAATCCAATCATGTTTTGAGCAGCAATAGCCAAAGTCAAAACCTTCGCATCGGGATAACGAGCATTGGCATAAAAAAGGACGACTCTTTCAGCACAAATACCAGAGGAGAAAGCAGCATTCTCCTGATTGCTACCAGTAAGAATCTCGCCGTTATCCAATAAGACCGCAGCACCTACCTGAAAATTGGAATAAGGAGCATAAGCATTGGATGTAGTCAGTTTTGCCAATTGAACCAGTTTTTTTTCAGCCTCCGATAATTCATCCAATGCACAAAATACTATCTTTGCAGTAATTTGTTTTTCAACCATGGTCATTTATTTTGCATCAAAGATAAAAAAAAATCATATATGAATTTCCGAAAAAACCTGAGTCTGATATTTTGTTTATCCATCTTTACCATCCAGGCACAAACACGTTTGAAGCCCTACGACGATTACATCAACCAATATGCCGGTATCGCCATCGAACAGCAA
>JALNXZ010000312.1 GCA_023230125.1 Bacteroidales bacterium
CAATACCTTCGTTGTTTCCTGGAAGGAAGCAGCTGACATAAAACTATTGATCTGCAATGCAGCACGGGTAATACCCTGAAGAATTTGATTGGATGTAGCAGGAATAGCATCCCTTGTTTCAACAAGTTTCAAGTCGCGACGTTTCAAAGAAGAATTTTCGTCACGCAATTTTCGGGCAGTAACAATCATACCAGGTTTCAAATTGGGAGAATCTCCCGATTCAAGAACCACTTTCTTGCCCCAAATTCGGTCGTTCTCTTCAGCAAACTCATTCTTATCAATCAATTGCTGTTCAAGAAAACGAGTATCACCAGCATCCACAATTTCAACCTTACGCATCATTTGACGAACAATAACCTCAAAATGTTTATCGTTTATCTTCACACCCTGCAAACGGTATACATCCTGAACTTCGTTCACAATATATTCCTGAACAGCCGTAGGACCTTTAATGGCTAGGATATCAGCAGGAGTGATTACGCCTTCAGAAAGAGGCGTACCGGCACGAACAAAGTCATTCACCTGAACCAATACCTGTTTAGAAAGAGGCACCATATATTTCTTAACCTCACCAGTCTTGGATTGGATGACAATTTCACGGTTACCACGTTTTACGCGGCCAAATTCCATGATTTCACCATCGATTTCCGATACGACAGCAGGATTAGAAGGATTACGCGCCTCGAAAAGTTCAGTCACACGAGGCAAACCACCGGTGATATCACCAGCTTTGGCAACAACACGTGGTATCTTGACCAAAATCTCACCAGCAACGATATGCTCACCGCCTTCTTTCAGCAAGTGTGCACCAGCAGGCAAGTTATAAGTACGCATACGCTCTCCGTTTTCATCCAATACATGGATTGAAGGAACACGAGTACGATCTTTAGGTTCAATGATGATCTTCTCTTTCATCTTGGTTGTATCATCCGTATAAGATTGGTAGGTTACACCTTCCTCTATCGAATCGAATTCCAACTTACCGGATTGTTCAGAAATGATGGTCGCACTATATGCATCCCAATCACAGATCTTATTTCCCTTTTTAACTTTATCACCAGGGTGGAAATATAATTTTGAACCGTAAGGAATGTTTTGTGTAAGAAGGACAACCTTAGTAGCAGGCTCAATCAAACGAAGTTCAGCATAACGCCCAACAACAATTTGTATAAGGTTACCACTATCATCCTTCACATCCACGGCACGTAATTCATCAATTTCGAGGATGGCATCGTTCTGAGCGACAATGGATGAATCAGCTTTAACGTTACCTGCAACACCACCGACGTGGAAAGTACGCAATGTCAACTGAGTACCAGGCTCACCAATAGATTGAGCAGCGATAACACCAACAGACTCACCTTTCTGCACCAGCATTCCAGTAGCAAGATTACGACCATAGCACTTGGCACAAACACCTTTTTTGGACTCACAGGTCAGAACGGAACGAATTTCAACGCGTTCGATAGGCGATGCTTGAATCTTTGCTGCAACCTCTTCCGTAATTTCCTGTCCAGATTCAACCAAAAGTTCATTTGTCAAAGGATGATATACGTCATGAACAGACACACGGCCCAAAATACGTTCGTATAAAGTAGCCACTTTCTTGATTTCAGAAGCAATCAAACCACGCAAAGTACCGCAGTCTTCTTCATTGATGATGACATCGTGAGATACATCGACAAGACGACGAGTCAGATATCCGGCATCAGCCGTCTTCAAAGCCGTATCGGCCAAACCCTTACGAGCACCGTGTGTTGAAATGAAGTATTCAAGCACGGATAGACCTTCTTTAAAGTTAGATAGAATCGGGTTTTCAATAACCTGACCACCTTCTGCACCTGATTTTTGAGGCTTGGCCATCAAACCACGCATACCGGACAGCTGACGAATCTGTTCTTTGGAACCACGAGCACCAGAATCCAACATCATGTATACAGAGTTGAATCCTTGGTTATCTTCTGCAAGTTGTTTCATCAGAATATTTGAAAGCTTAGCATTGACACCACCCCAAACATCAATAATCTTATTGTAACGTTCATTATTGGTGATGGCACCCATAGAATATTCTTCTACAATGGAATCGACTTCCGTATATCCCTCTTTTACCAAAGCTTCCTTTTCTTTTGGAATCAAAACATCGCCCAAATTGAAGGACAAACCACCCTTGAAAGCATTGTAATACCCCATATCCTTGATATCATCAAGAAATTTGGCGGTACGTGCTACACCACAAGCAGCGATTACTTTACCAATGATGTCACGTAAAGACTTTTTGGTCAGGACTTCATTGATAAAACCAACCTCTTCAGGAACAACTTCGTTCACCATAATACGGCCAACAGAAGTATCAATTAATTTTTCCACAAGCTCACCTTTTTCATCCAAATCTTTCGTACGAACTTTGATTTTGGAATGAAGTGTTACAGTGCCTTCATTGTATGCAATGGTAGCTTCTTCGGGAGAGTAAAATATCAATCCTTCTCCTTTTGCACCATCACGCAATTTTGTGATATAGTACAAACCAAGAACCATGTCCTGAGAAGGTACAGTGATAGGTGCACCATTGGCCGGATTCAGGATATTGTGCGAAGCAAGCATCAACATTTGAGCTTCCAAAACAGCTTCATTTCCCAACGGGAGATGCACAGCCATCTGGTCACCGTCGAAGTCGGCATTGAAAGCCGTACAAGCCAACGGGT
>JALNXZ010000313.1 GCA_023230125.1 Bacteroidales bacterium
AGTTCCTGACCGTAATTGTAAGCCTGTGGTTCCTTGAAGAAATCTACTCCGTAGAAATTGTTGAAGCGTCGTGCAAAACGACGTGTCATTTCGAGGTGTTGTTCCTGATCTTTTCCTACAGGCACTTTGTCCGCATTGTGTAACAGGATATCGGCTGCCATCAGGGTAGGATAGGTAAGCAATCCTACATTTACATTTTCCGGTTGTTTCCTGGCTTTTTCCTTGAAAGAGGTGGTCTTGGCCAATTCACCCATGTAGGCGTGCATATTAAGCATCAGGTAAAGCTCAATCACTTCTTTGACGTCACTTTGAACGTAAATGGTTGCGACGTTTGGGTCAATTCCTGCTGCAAGGTATTCGCAAAGTACTTCCTTAACATTTTCGTGTAACGTCTTTGGATCTGGTTGAGTGGTCAGCGAATGGTAATCTGCAATAAAGAAAAAGCAATTATTTTCATGTTGCATGCGTATAAAGTTGCGCAAAGCTCCGTAGTAATTTCCGAGGTGTAAATTTCCGGTGGAACGGATTCCACTCAATACTGTATCCATATTCAATTTTTATTCAGGAATCCCCGAAAACAGTACGGGGAATTTGTGGCGCAAAGTTAATTCTTTTTGCGTGAATGCCAAAGTGTTATTCATCCATTAAAGGTTCTGATAATAAATTGAAAGTTATTGAAGACCTTCCAAAATTCTTTTGATGACGGTTTGCGCAGCTATTTCCCGGTTAGCCGCTTCCTGGATGACAAGACTACGTGGACCATCAATCACATCGTCAGTCACAATCATGTTGCGTCTGACTGGAAGGCAATGCATAAAGTGTGCGTTGTTGGTGATTGCCATCTGACGGTCACTGACTGTCCAGCTCATGTCTTTACTCAGAATTTTGCCATAGTTCGGATCCTGAAAAGCTGACCAATTTTTGGCATAGATGAAATCTGCACCTTCGAAAGCATTCATTTGGTCAAAATTCACTCTAGCATTACGAACAAATTGTTCGCTCAACTCATAACCTTTGGGATGCGTGATGACAAAGTCTATATTGGCTTCGTTCATAAAATCTGCAAAGCTGTTTGGGACAGCCTGGGGCAAAGCATTGGGATGAGGCGCCCAACTAAGGACGACTTTTGGTCTGGCTGTTTCTTTGTGCTCTTCTATGGTGATAAGGTCGGCAAAAGCCTGGAGTGGGTGACAGGTTGCTGATTCCATACTAAAAACAGACTTCCCTGAATATTTGATAAACTGGTTGATGATGGTCTCTTCGTAGTCGAATTTTTTGCTTTCAAAGTTGGCAAAAGATCGAACACCGATGATGTCGCAGTAGCTTCCCATAACCGGGATGGCTTCCAGAAGGTGCTCAGATTTATCACCATCCATGATTACACCGCGTTCTGTCTCCAGTTTCCATGCACCTTGATTGACATCCAGGACCATGGTGTTCATACCAAGGTTCATGCCCGCTTTCTGTGTGCTCAGACGAGTACGAAGACTAGAGTTAAAAAATACCATCAGCAAGGTTCTGTTTTCACCAAGGTTCTTATATGCAAACCTGTTTTTCTTTATTTCGAGAGCCTCTTTGACAGCTTCATCCAGATTTCCGAGATCCTTGACACCCGTGTAATTTCTCATATTGCTTGTTTTATTTCGTTCATTTTTCAATGATTTCTTTTATCATGGCAAAAGCTGAAAGTGTGGCCCTGCTGATATTGATGTTGCGCAAATGTCCGAACTGGAACCTGCGGCTAATCATATCTGTTTGGGTGCAGACACATATCCAGACTGTACCGACGGGCTTTTCATCCGTTCCTCCGTCAGGACCTGCAATACCGGAAACAGAGATAGCTATATTTGCGTTCATTTGTTTTAGAACACCTTTGGCCATTTGTTCCACCACTTCCTGACTGACAGCCCCGAATTCTTCTATGGTGGCTGGTGAAACACCTAGTACCTTTTCCTTGGCTTCATTGCTGTATGCTACCACTGAACCTTTGAAATAGGCTGAACTTCCTGCAACAGATGTGATCCTATGAGCAATGTTACCTCCTGTGCAACTTTCTGCTGTGGCCAGTTGCAGACCATTCTCTTTCAGCAGTTTGCCGATAATGACTTCTTCCGGGGTGTCTTCTTCTGCAAGAATGGCTGTTCCGAGAATTTGTCGTAATTTAACCAATTCCTGGTCGATGATGTCTTTTAATCGATCTTTGTTCGGAAGAAATCCGGTCATGCGTAATTTGACCAATCCGGGTTTGGGCAGGTATGCCAGCCTGATGAAGTCAGGCAATGCATTTTCCCAATCTGTCAATTTGATAGCAAGAGAGGATTCCGGAATATCATACACCAAAACGGTCTGGTGCATCAGTGCGGGTGTACTGAAATGAGTTTTCAGGCGAGGCATGATTTCATAGCTCATGATCCACATCATTTCTGAAGGAACACCGGGCATGGAAACCAATATCTTGTCGTTCTTGTCAAACCAAGTGACTGGTGCTGTACCCCGTTTATTCTGGATGATGATGGCTGATTCAGGAACGTTTGCCTGACTGAAAGTCAGTTCGTTCAGTACGTTTGGTCTGTCGGCGAAAAGTTCGTTGATATTGTCGATAACCGCTTGGTTAAAGATCATTTTTGTGTGAAAATATTTGCAGAGTGTCTGTTTGGTAATGTCGTCTTTTGTCGGACCGAGTCCGCCGGTGACG
>JALNXZ010000314.1 GCA_023230125.1 Bacteroidales bacterium
GATTCCATTCAGCAGAAATACAGACTGGCCGAATGTTGTCAACCAATTCCTGGTGATGATGTTCTGGGATATGTTGACGAAAACGGGAACATTTCTGTTCATAAAAGACGTTGTCCGGTTGCCATGAAACTAAAAAGCAGCTATGGACCAAGAATCATTTCCGCTGAATGGGCGACTCACAAGAAAATGTCCTTCCCTGTTGAGTTAGAATTGAGAGGAATTGATGCGGTCGGTGTTGTCAGCAAAATTACAAAAATCGTTTCAGACGAGTTGGCCGTAAACATGACAAAACTGTTCTTTGAGACCAAGGATGGTATTTTCAAAGGCTCTATCGAACTTTTCGTCCATGATGTGGAAGATATTCAAAACCTCTGCATGAAAATTGCCAAGATTAAGAATGTGCAGTTGGTGCATCGAAAAGAACAGATGAAAGAATAAGATATAAACGCAAGCACTACAAACTTTCAGAAGGTGCCGTCTCATCCATTTCCACCTTCATCTTCAGTAGTTCTTCCTTCACCTTGGTGAGACATTCTATCGCCTCGATTTGAGCGGATACTCCTTTCCTATTCTCCTTGATGCGTTTTTTTGCACCGACCAGCGTCATCCCTTTTTCTTTGACGAGATAATAGATTTGGTGGATATCCTCAATGTCCTCTTTGGTATAAGATCGAGTACCTTTGGCATTTTTCTTGGGCTTAATGGTATCAAACTCTTTTTCCCAAAAGCGCAACAAAGACTCATTCACACCAAACATCGCGGCAACTTCCCCGATGGAGTAAAATAATTTTCTAGAATCTTCAGGCATAATCTTTTATTTTAGGTAATCAATCCATTGTTTGTCCAAAGTTGGACGAAATCTGAATCATCTTGTCATATTCAGCAGGCGACAAATCCAGATAGTAATAATTGGAAGGATTCTGTGGTTCGCCTTTGTAATGAACTTCATAATGCAAGTGCGGACCAGTCGATTTTCCCGTACTTCCCACTTCTCCGATAATATCACCTCGAACCACTTTTTGACCATTCCGAACTTTGATTTTGTTCAAATGTCCATAAAGCGTCTGATAATTATACCCGTGGTTGATGATGATGGTATTTCCATAACCCTGCTTCCACCCTGCCAAAGTCACTCTTCCTTCTCCGGTGGCATAAATATCCGTTCCTGTAGGTGCAGAAAAGTCCATTCCTTTGTGGAATGTAGGAACATGATAAATCGGGTCAAAACGACGGCCATAACCAGAAGCAATCGTCTTCATGTCTTTGTTCAATATAGGTTGAATAGCAGGAAGACAGAGCAAGCGGGCTTCTTTGTTTTTTACAAGGCCTATTAATACATCATACGATTTTGACTGAGTGTAAATCATCTTGGACAATTGGTCGACCTGTTGCGTGGTGTAGGTTATCAGTTTTGCATTATCCATATCGCTGAACGAAGTATAGCGGTTTGTTCCGGCAAAAGAACCTTCACGTATTTCCTTAGGAATTGGTTCAGACTGCAAGATGGCCCGGTAAAGATTGTCATCCCTTTGCTGAAGATCCGTCAGGACATCATTGATATGTCTGGTCTGCAATTGTAACACTTTATATTGACTTTGCATCCTTTCATTCTCTACCCGGTATTTCTTGGCATCCGGCGTTTCAAAAAAAGCAAGATAAATTCCGAAGAAAACAAGTCCCATCGATATACCGGTAAATGTATGAAAGAGAAACGACTTAAACCAATCCAGGGCATTTTTTTGGATACGTTCAAAGCGTAATAACTCAGGATTAAAATGATATTTGACTTTCTTACTCACGCTTACGTATCTTTTTCGGATGTTTTAGATGCAAAAATAATAATAAAGCCGTATTTTTGCACCCGATTTTAAGAAATCTATTTGTACTTTAAGATTTCTAAACCAATTCACTCAAAAAGAACAGCTAAGATGGCAATCAGTAATTCAGGCAAAGACATGACATCCAAGGAAATTCGTGAATCGTTCAAAAACTTTTTTGCATCCAAAGGACATAAGATTGTTCCTTCGGCACCCATGGTGGTCAAGAACGACCCGACCCTGATGTTCACCAATGCAGGAATGAACCAATTCAAGGATATCATTCTGGGCAACACCGCTCCCAAGTACACCCGCGTATGCAACTCACAAAAATGCCTTCGCGTCAGTGGTAAACACAATGACCTTGAAGAAGTGGGACACGACACCTACCATCACACCATGTTTGAAATGTTGGGTAACTGGTCGTTTGGAGACTATTTCAAGAAAGACGCCATCGAATGGGCTTGGGAATATCTGGTAGATATCCTGAAATTAGACCCGAACCGTTTATACGCAACCATCTTTGAGGGCTACGCTCCTGAAGGTCTGGAACGCGACAATGAAGCTGCCGCCATCTGGGGACAATTCCTACCTGCAGAACGCATCATCAACGGAAACAAACATGACAATTTCTGGGAAATGGGCGATACCGGCCCCTGCGGCCCTTGCTCAGAAATACATATAGATTTGCGTTCAGACGAAGAACGCGCCAAAGTGGACGGACTAAGCTTAGTAAACCAAAGCGATCCGCAAGTCATCGAAATCTGGAACAACGTATTCATGCAGTTCAACCGCAAGGCTGACGGCTCACTGGAACAGCTTCCGAACAAGCATGTCGACACCGGCATGGGTTTTGAGCGTCTTTGCATGGCC
>JALNXZ010000021.1 GCA_023230125.1 Bacteroidales bacterium
AGCCATCCTTCAGCTTGAAAAACAGTCGGAATATTTATTGATAGATGGAAATAGATTCAGATATCCGGGGCAAATTCCTTTGAACAAGCTGCCACATCAAAAGATTGAAGAAAAAAAGTTCGAACATTATCCGAAAATCCCCTACACGAGCATTATCAAAGGAGACGGGAAATATTTATGTATCGCCGCCGCATCCATTTTAGCCAAAACATACAGAGATGATTATATGCTGATGCTCCATGAACAAATCCCATATTACGACTGGAAATCGAACAAAGGATATCCCACCAAGGAGCATCGCAATGCTATCCGCAAATACGGATTAACAGCGCATCACCGAAAAAGTTTCAAGCTTCTGGAAGACCAGCTTTCCCTGAACTTTTAAAGAAATTTACGGAGCAGTCAGTTTAAATGCCAGTGCATAGTTCCTGATTTGTTTCACCATGGATACCAAGCCATTGGATCTGGTCGGAGAAAGATGGTCCTTCAAGCCGATTCTTTCGATAAAATACAAATCTGTATCTAATATTTGCTGAGGTGTGCGGCCGGAAAGTACACGCAATAGAAGCATCACTATACCTTTTACAATCACGGTATCGCTTTCAGCCTGTAAAACAACCTTCCCATCAACCAATGCTGCATGTACCCATACCCGACTTTGACAGCCCTCAATCTGGAGCTGAGGCGTCTTATACTGTTCATCGAGCGGTTCTAGAGAATTACCGATATCAATCAATAGCTGATATTTATCCATCCAGTCATCGAACACTTCAAATTCTTCGATGATTTCGTCTTGAATTTCATTGATAGTCATTGTTCTTTTACTAAAAAAACGGAAGCAAAGATACAAAATCTTTTTACCCCCGTTTATGATTGGGGTTTTATCTTTTTAAAAATGAATATCCTAAAACATTGTTTGGATGCGCTTTAATGCTTTAACAAGGACATCTACTTCCTCAAAAGTGTTGTATAAGGCAAAAGACGCTCTGACTGTCCCATCTATGCCAAGTCTTTCAATAAGCGGTTGAGCACAATGATGACCTATTCGAACAGCTATACCAAGATGATCCAGCAATGTCCCTACATCAAAAGGATGAATATTTCCAAGGAGAAACGAAAGTACAGCACTCTTATCCGCGGCCGTACCGATAATCCTCATCCCATCTATTTTCATCAGTTCCATCGTAGCATATTCCAACAAGGATTTTTCATAGGCTTCAATACGTTCAATCCCGATTTCATCGACAAAATCCAAGGCTTCAGAAAGAGCTATGGAACCGATAAAGTCCGGTGTCCCGGCCTCGAATTTATAGGGAAGGACATTATATGTTGTCTTTTCAAAATGAACCTGATCAATCATTTCTCCACCCCCTTGATAAGGTGGTATTTGATTCAGAAGCTCAGCCTTACCATAAAGGACACCAATACCGGTAGGTCCATAAATCTTATGACCGGAGAAAGCAAGAAAGTCGGCGTCTATCGCTTTGACATCCAAACGGATATGAGGTACAGATTGAGCGCCATCCACCAAGACCTTGATTCCGGCAGCATGAGCCAAAGCAATCATCTCCTTAACAGGATTGATAGTACCAATTACATTCGAAACATGAGTGATGGCAACAAGTCTGACTTTCGGATTGAGTAAAGCCTTATATTCATCGAGCAAAATTTCTCCCCGATCGTTCATGGGTATTACCTTCAAAGACATCTTCTTTCGTTCGCAAAGCATTTGCCAGGGCACAATGTTTGAATGATGCTCCATCACGGAAACAACGATTTCATCACCCTCTTTGCAAAAAGCCTCACCAAATGAAAAAGCGACCAGATTGATGGATTCTGTGGTTCCTCTGGTAAAAATGATCTCAGAGGCTGAATCTGCATTAATAAATCGGCCGACCCGTTCTCTAGCTGCCTCATGGGCCTCTGTAGCACGCTGACTCAGATAATGCACCCCACGATGAATGTTTGCATTACTATAATAATAACCGTTTTCTATTTTTTCAACGACACGACGAGGTTTTTGGGTGGTAGCACCATTGTCTAGATAAACCAAGTCCTTCCCATATATTTTTCTCGATAAAATGGGAAATTCAGAACGAAGATCTTTAAAAAATGAATCCATATTATTTACAATTAGCTGCAGAACAACCTGCACATTTTGCCAACTCACCGCGGAAACGTTTCTCCACCAACATGCGCATTCTATCCTTCAGCGGTTCCAATCGAATATTGTCAAGCACATCTGCCGTAAAGGCAAATTTCAGAAGTAAACGAGCTTCTGATTCTGAAATACCACGTGAGCGCATATAAAACAAAGCCTTTTCATCAATCTGACCGGTAGCAGATCCATGGCTACACTTTACATCATCGGCGTAGATTTCCAACTGAGGTTTGGCAAACATCTTGGCATCCTTGGTAAAACAAAGGTTCTTGTTTGACTGATAAGCGGAAGTCTTTTGTGCGCCCTTCTGAACCAAAATCCGACCACCGAAAACACCTTTGGCTGAATCGTCCAGCACATACTTGTAAAGTTCTTGACTGGTACAACCAGGTACTGCATGGTCCACAAAAATGTGGTTGTCGATCAGCTGATTGCCGTTGCCCAAGGCTATGCCCGAAAGATTTGCAGAAGCACCTTCTCCTTCAAAACATAAATTGATGTTATTTCTGGATAAACCGTTTTGTAAAGTAACGCCGTTAATAAGTAGATGAGATGATGCCGCCTGAGATACCAACGTGTTGGATACTCGTGTGATGTTGGGCTGATCCATTTCCAAATCATAATATTCCAAAGAAGCATTCTTGCCGACAAAAATCTCTGTGACCTGATTGGAAAAAAAATGTTTGGAAGAAAGCGTGTGGTCACAAACCAAAAACTGTGCTTTGGCACCCTCTTCCACTATGATCAGCAAACGACGATTTGCCATCATATCCACAGTACCGTGCAAAACTTGGATCAATTGGATGGGTTTTTCTAAAACAACCCCTGCAGGAACATACAAAACAAAACCATCCTGGGCAAAAGTGGTATTAAAAGAAACCATTCCATCGGGTGATTTCTCAGATAATTTATTATAATACTGCTCTAGTAAACGAACATGCGTCTCTGTCAGATCATTCAGGCTTCCACACAAAACCCCTTCAGGAAGACCAATAGGTTTATCATTTTTATAAAACTGGTCGTTAACAACAAAAAAGAGCTTGGTCGAAAGGTTGGGAACATCGCAACTAAAAACATCATGCGGATTAATGGGTATTCTCACTCTATTGATGTTCAAACCATAATCTATTGACAAAACCTTCCTCAAATCACAATGGCGGTATTCCTCATGGGTGTTTTTAGGAAAACCCAGTGTTTGAAATTTTTCAAAAGCAGCCTGACGCTTGCTATTAAGCAAGTCGCTGCAACTTTTGCTCACCGATTTTGCATGTTGCTTATAAAGATTAATATAGGCTTCTTCTGCTTGCATCATTCTTCTACTTCTTGTTTAATCCAATCATAGCCTCTCTCTTCAAGATTAATGGCCAATTCCCGTCCTGCTGTCTTGACAATGCGTCCCTTATAAAGAATATGCACTTGGTCAGGAACGATATAATCCAGTAAACGTTGGTAGTGGGTGATGACGATGGTGGAATTCTGAGGTGTGCGTAATTTATTTACCCCCTGAGCAACAATGCGTAGCGCATCTATGTCAAGGCCACTGTCGGTTTCATCCAGAATAGATAACTTCGGATCCAACATGGCCATCTGGAAAATCTCATTCTTTTTCTTTTCTCCGCCTGAGAAACCTTCATTGACAGAACGGTTGGCAAGTTTGCTATCTAATTCTACGATACTTCTTTTTTCACGCATCAATTTCAAAAAATCTGATGCTGACAGGGCTGATTCCTGACGATATTTTCGGTGTTCATTTACAGCCGAACGCATAAAATTGACCATGCTCACTCCAGGTATTTCCACCGGATACTGAAAGCTCAGGAAAAGGCCTTCTCGAGATCTTTCTTCGGGAGACATTGACAAGAGGTTCTTCCCGCGAAACCAAACTTCACCGTCAGTCACTTCATAGGCAGGATTACCGGTCAGGACTGCAGATAGAGTACTCTTCCCCGACCCGTTCGGACCCATGATAGCATGTATTTCACCTTCATTAATCGATAAATTGATGCCTCGTAAAATTTCCTTTCCTTCTATGGAAGCATGCAGATTCTTGATTTCCAACAACATATTCAATATATTATTCGTTTTCCAACTTAAAATATTTTTAACGAGACGTTCTTCTCTTTCTCTTCACTGACTTCCGTTTAGATGACACCGACTTGGTTTTTTTCTTTTTTCCAGGCTTGTATAAACTATAAAGAAATACTAAGATGGCCAAGGAAAAAAGAATTACACCGACTCCACTGATAAACATTCGCTTCATATCAAGGGTTTCCTCAGGAACTACCGGTTTCTGTAAAGCCTCAACAAGTAAGAAAATTCCAATACCAAGCATAAATGCAAGAATTAGGATACACACCATCAAGAGTGTCCAACTCTTCTTTACCGGTTCTTCAATATCATTATTCGTATTTCTCATATATCTTTTTCCATTCATATATTGCACGAATAGCAATCATTGTAAATACTCCGAATAAAACGGAGGTGAAAATCATGCCCATACAAGCATATAATAAAGTGCTTATACCATCAACCATTATCCATAATCGCCAATTGTCCAAAATCTTTCGTGATAGCAGGTACTGGGCAACCAAGCTTGCGATAGTCAGTATGGCATCGAGCCATGGATAAGCGGGCGGATCAAAATACTGAGGAAAACTCGCCTGAAAATGGATGACACACCAACCCCAAACCAAGCCTGATAGAAAAATAATGACCAGATATTTGATCTGTTGCTTTCCTGTCAGCCTCTTTATTTTTTGTTCCTTGTTCTTGTCTGTATCTTCAGCCTTGGGATTTCTCCAGTGATAGAAACCATAAATACTGAAACTGAAATAAACAATCTGCAACAGCATTACAGAATACAGCCTGTACTGAAAATACAACAAGAAATAGGCGATACTGTTGACCAAACCAAAAAGAAAATTGACCGACGATGCCTTTAATGCCAAAAAAACAGCGGCAAAACCGGTCAGCACTGCAATCAGTTCCAATACACTCAAAGGGTAATCCCAAAGAGTAAAAAGGGTATAGTTCAATACATCCATTTATCCCACACTACCTTCGAGAGAAACTTGCAACAGCTTCTGGGCTTCCACGGCAAATTCCATAGGCAACTTATTAATCACTTCTTTGACATATCCATTCACAATCAGCCCTACGGCATCTTCCGTTGAAATACCGCGCTGGTTACAATAGAAAAGCTGATCCTCGTTGATTTTCGAGGTGGTTGCCTCATGTTCAACCACCGCTGTTTCATTGTTGATATCGATATAAGGGAAAGTGTGGGCACCACATTTGTCCCCCAAAAGCAAACTGTCACATTGAGAAAAATTACGGGCATTGTCAGCCTTCGGCGAAACTTTTACCAATCCTCTGTAGCTATTTTGGCTATGGCCTGCAGAAATACCTTTTGAGACTATGCGACTCATCGTATTCTTTCCAATGTGAATCATCTTCGTACCTGTATCAGCTTGCTGATAGCTATTCGTTACAGCTACAGAGTAGAATTCTCCGGTAGAATCATCACCTGCCAGAATACAACTTGGATATTTCCAGGTAATGGCAGATCCGGTTTCAATCTGAGTCCAGGATATTTTCGAGTTGCGTCCTTTACACAAAGCTCTTTTTGTCACAAAATTGTAAATACCACCCTTGCCGTTCTTGTCACCCGGATACCAGTTCTGAACCGTGGAATACTTAACTTCTGAACTTTCCAGCACAACGATTTCCACTATTGCTGCATGCAACTGATTTTCATCACGCATAGGAGCCGTACAACCCTCCAGGTAGCTGACGTAACTATCATTGTCTGCCACGATAAGCGTTCTCTCAAACTGTCCAGTATTGGCTGCATTGATGCGGAAATAAGTGGAAAGTTCCATTGGACAACGTACCTTTTTGGGGATATAGACAAAAGAGCCATCACTGAAAACGGCAGAATTCAGGGCTGCAAAGAAATTATCCCTATAACTGACCACTGAGCCCACATACTGGCGAACCAGATCGGGATATTGTTGTACTGCTTCACTGAAAGAGCAAAAGATGATACCGAGTTCAGCCAAGTTCTCCTTGAAAGTGGTCTTGACGGAAACACTATCCATCACTGCATCCACTGCCATACCGGATAAATGTTGGCGTTCCTGAAGCGGAATACCCAATTTATCGAATGTTTTCAGTAATTCAGGATCCACTTCGTCCGGGTTTTTCTGGGTTGTCCTGGATTTGGGCGCAGAATAATAAATGATATTCTGATAATCTATTTCAGGGATCTGTAGATGTGCCCAATCCGGCATCTTTAATGTGAGCCAGTGTTCATAGGCTTTCAGACGGAAATCAAGCAACCAGTCCGGCTCATTTTTTTTGGCGGAAATCAGTCTGATGACATCTTCACTCAGGCCAAAAGGAATACTTTCAGCATCAATGTCACTGACAAATCCATATTTGTACTCTCCGGATGTTACCTGGTCAATAATATCTTGAGGTTTCTCTTCCATTATAAAGTAATTTTACGCGAATCTTTTGAATCCGGTTTTTTTGATTGATGATAGGATTTATCAAAATCAAACAAAGGGAAAATTGTCGGGGCGACTTTCAAAACAGGTTTGTAAAAAATGGACGATTCAATATGTTTGGCTTCAACGGAACTATGATCACTATCGATTGTTTCATATAAATTTAATATGATGCTCAATATCAATGCACCCTTCAAAAAACAAAATGCACCTCCTGCCAAACGGTTAATCCCACCTAAAGCAAAGACCCCTAAAATACCTTCAAAAACTTTTGCCAAGATAATAATAAGCAGGTATATGACCAAAAATGTAAACAAAAAACCAATTACAGAACCCCATCGTTCTGATTCAAAACAAACCGGTCTCAATAAATGAGCCATTGGTTCACGAAAAGCAGTAGCAGCATAAAAAGCCACAACAATACCAACAATTGAAGCAGCTTCAGTCATAAAGCCTCTTTTCAATCCTCTGACTATTTCATACAACAAAAAAAGTCCAATAAGAATGTCAATAAACTCCATTGTTATGATTATAAAAACAAAGGTACTCGAACGAAAAAATCCGTACTGGTACCTTTGTCTGATTTATTAATCTGAGCTGCTGAATTTCAGTGTCCAATCATCAAAATCAGGCAGTGAACAATCAGCATCTATAAACTCTTTCTAACTTCGATTTCTTCAAATGATTCTACAATGTCTCCGACATAAAGATCCTGGTAACCTGCAAAACTTAAGCCAAATTCGTAACCGAAAGCAACTTCTTTTACATCGTCCTTAAAGCGTTTCAAGGCACCCATTTCTCCAGTATAGATAACGATACCATCACGAATAAGCCGCAGTTTGTTTCCACGTTTTACTTTGCCTTCCTTTACCATACATCCGGCAACTGTCCCGACTTTGGTAATCTTGAAAACTTCCCGAACTTCGATGGTAGCAGTAATTTCTTCCTTGATTTCAGGAGAGAGCATACCTTCCATAGCCGATCTGACTTCCTCAATGGCATCATAGATAATGGAATACATATGCATATCTACACCTTCTTTTTCTGCCAAACGACGGGCTGCCAGCGAAGGACGTACTTGGAAACCGATGATGATGGCATCTGAGGCTGAAGCCAATGTCACATCTGATTCTGAGATGGCACCAACTGCCTTGTGAATAACATTCACCTGAATTTCTTCCGTTGACAACTTGATCAGGGAGTCTGAAAGTGCTTCAATAGAACCATCAACGTCACCTTTCACTATCACATTCAGTTCTTTGAAGTTACCTACAGCAATACGACGACCGATTTCAGCCAAAGTCAGTAGCTTGTTGGTACGTAAGCCTTGTTCGCGTTGTAATTGCTCACGCTTGTTGGCTATTTCGCGGGCTTCTTGTTCTGTATCAAGCACATGGAAATTATCACCTGCCTGAGGAGCGCCGTTCAGACCTAAAATCATGACTGGTTCCGAAGGACCGGCTTGTTGTACACGTTGACCACGTTCATTGAACATAGCCTTGATACGACCATGGTTGGTACCGGCAATGACTATATCTCCCATATGGAGCGTTCCGTTGTCTACCAATACGGTAGCCACATATCCACGACCTTTATCCAAAGAGGATTCAATGATGGAACCTGTTGCTTTCCTGTTTGGATTGGCCTTAAGTTCAAGCATCTCTGCTTCCAGAAGCACCTTTTCAAGCAATTCCTTGACATTCAGACCCTTTTTTGCTGATATATCTTGCGATTGATATTTTCCGCCCCAATCTTCAACGAGGTAATTCATTTCGGCCAGCTTCTTCTTGATCTTTTCAGGATCAGCATGGGGCCTGTCAATCTTATTGATGGCAAACACCATAGGGACATTGGCAGCAGCTGCATGATTGATTGCCTCAATGGTTTGAGGCATCACATCATCGTCAGCTGCAACAATGATGATGGCAATATCAGTCACTTTCGCACCACGGGCACGCATAGCAGTAAATGCTTCATGGCCTGGGGTATCAAGGAATGTGATCTTTTTACCGCTTGCTAGTTTGACGTTATAGGCACCTATATGCTGTGTAATACCTCCGGCTTCACCGGCAATCACATTGGCATTACGGATATAGTCAAGCAAGGATGTCTTACCATGGTCTACATGACCCATCACAGTCACAATTGGTGGTCGTGGAATCAAATCTTCGGGTGCATCATCTTCCACCTGAATAGCTTCCATGACTTCAGCACTGACATATTCAGTCTTGAATCCGAATTCATCTGCTACAAAATTGATGGTTTCTGCATCCAGACGCTGGTTGATTGAAACCATCTGCCCAATGCTCATACAGGTCGAAATAACCTGGACGACAGGTACATCCATCATGCTTGCCAAGTCATTGACAGTCACAAATTCAGTGATCTTAATTACTGCGTTATCCTGATTTTCACGTTCTGCATCTTCCATACGACGCTGAGCACCGGCTTCACGCTTTTCTTTGCGATATTTAGTTCCCTTTTTTGGTTTGGATGTCAAACGGGCAAGGGTTTCTTTTACTTGTTTGGATACATCTTCTGAACTGATCTCAGATTTCAATACCGGCTTCTTGAGCTTGGATTTAATTTCCTGAGAAGATTGGGCCGGACGTTGGTTGGTTGATCCAGGTTGAGAATCGTTGACTCTGACTTTACCATCTTTGATGCGATTTCTTTTCTTCTTCTTGATATCAGAAGAAGTTCCTGACTCTGATTTTTCGCCAATGATCGGCTTGGCTATGGAAGTTCCTTGTGTTGCTGGTCTTTGCTTGCTGTCAGACACATGAGATGAACGTTGGTTGCGATCGATCTGTATCTTTTCTTCTCTCTCCTTACGCTTTTCTGCCTGTGTTTTTTTCTTGGGTCTTGTAGATTGGTTCAAAGCATCCAAATCTATGGTTTTGATCACCTTGATGTTGGATTCGAGACGCTGTACCCCCAATTTGAACAATTCAGGTTCAGACTTTATATCTTTTCCTTCCTGAACTATAGGCTTGGTTACAGATTCAATTTTCTTTTTATGCTCAGGTTTCTGGATCTTCTGAACATTTTCAATAGGTGCTTTTTTGACGGTTAAAGCAGGTGCTTTTTCTACGACCGTTTCTTGAGGAATTTCAGGCTGAACAGGTTCAACAACCTTTTCCGGTTCAACAATGGGTTTTTCTATAATTAATTCAGGAATCTTTTCGGACGGAGATTCTTTTTCAAGTTTCACAGGCTCTTCAATAGTTGGTGTCTCGATTTTAACGGTAGGGACCTTTTCTACAACATGGG
This sequence comes from Bacteroidales bacterium, assembly GCA_023230125.1. Classification (GTDB taxonomy): domain Bacteria; phylum Bacteroidota; class Bacteroidia; order Bacteroidales; family UBA1402; genus UBA8389. Next base: position 9,946 of record JALNXZ010000021.1, read on the forward strand.
GCACATCCTCGGCTTTTTTCGGTTCTTGAACCGGTTTTCCAAACTTTGTAGACTTAGAGTCTGGACTTTCTTCCGATTTTGTTCTTTTATTCAGTGTATCAAGATCTATTTTACCCACCTGTTTAATTTGTGGACGTAAACTGAGAAATTCATCTTCAATCTGAATTGTGACAGGTTTTTCTTCTTCAACCGAATCATTGACAGGGCTTGGAACTTCAACTTTCTGTTTATCCCGGTTAATCCTTTCATGAACCAAACGTTCAGCCTCAAGTTTCAATGACATATCCTGTCTGAACTCTTTGACCAATAAATCGTATTCTTCGTCAGTGATCTTCGAGTTGGGATTATTCTCAACTACGTGACCTTTTTTTTGCAGAAAGTCTACCAATGTTGACATTCCTACGTTTAAATCTCTCGTTACCTTATTTAATCGAATCGACATAAACTGGGTTTAAAATATAAAACTAAAAAACAGAGGCTGAACTTTCATTCAGCATAAAACCGGCCGGAGTTTAATCTTCAAATTCCGCACGTAAAATTCCCAACACTTCATCAACAGTACTTTCTTCCAAATCAGCTTTTTCAATCAACTCTTCACGAGGTATTGCCAAAACATTGCGGGCTGTATCACATCCAAGCTTTTTGAGTGCGTCAATAACCCATCCATCAATTTCATCCTTAAATTCGTCCAAATAGATATCATCATCCTCAATGTCATCTGTTTCACGAAAGACATCAATAATATAACCGGTAAGCATGGAAGCTAATTTGATATTCATACCACCTTTACCGATGGCCAAAGAAACTTCTTCCGGTTTCAAGAACACCTCAGCCTTGTTGTTCGTTTCATCCAAACGGATAGAAGAAATTTTGGCAGGGCTCAATGCTCTTTGAATGAAGAGGTTAATATTTGAAGTATAATTGATTACATCGATATTTTCATTGCGAAGCTCGCGAACGATACCATGAATACGGGCACCTTTCACACCGACACAAGCTCCGACCGGATCAATCCTTTCATCGTATGATTCTACAGCTACTTTTGCCCGTTCTCCAGGGATACGTGCCACTTTCTTGATCAGGATAAGCCCCTCGTGAATTTCCGGAACTTCCAGTTCAAAAAGCCTTTCAAGAAAAACAGGAGAAGTTCTGGAAAGTATAATCTTTGGATTGTTGCTTTTATTTTCAACTCTTTCGACAACAGCACGAACACTTTCTCCCTTGCGGTAAAAATCTGAAGGAATTTGTTCGGCTTTGGGAAGCAACATTTCATTGCCTTCGTCATCAAGCAGTAAAATCTCTTTTTTCCAAATCTGATAAACCTCAGCACTTACAATCTGTCCGATACGATCGATAAAACGGTTGTACAAACTGTCTTTCTGAAGTTCCAGAATCTTGGAAGCCAGAGTTTGACGAAGGTTCAATACGGCACGACGACCAAAATCGGCAAAGTGAACTTCAACTGTCACATCTTCTCCAACTTCAAAATCGGCGTCAATTTTCTTTGCTTCACTCAGAGTTATCTGTAAATTTTCATCTTCAATGGCATTGTCTTCCACAATCTGACGGTTACGCCAGATTTCGAAGTCACCTTTATCCGGGTTGATGATGACATCATAATTCTCGTCTGTACCGAACATTTTTGCCAACACATTCCGAAAAGACTCTTCCAACACACTTACCATTGTCGGGCGATCGATATTTTTCAATTCCTTGAATTCTGCAAAGGTATCAATCAAACTGATTGTTTCAACTTTTTTAGCCATGGGGTGATTTGATATATTTATATTTTATATTTTCAATCAGGAAAAACGGATCAGATATTTGACTGATTTGATGTCTGCATGTAGATAGGTCTCATCAACATCCATTTTCATTCCTTTTTTACTGTTTTCGAGCTTCACTTTACGATTCTCTGTCAGAATGAAACCGTTATCATCAGCACTCTTCAGTACACCGGAAATCTTTTTCCCGGCTTTGGTGATAATTTCAACTTCGTCACCTATATGAATCAGATATTGCTTCAGAACTTTAAAAGGCTGTCCTAAGCCAGCGGAACCGACTTCCAATGCAAAATCATCCTGATCACGGTCAAGTCTAGACTCTACAAATTTGCTCAAGTCCACACATTCGTCAATATTAACGTCTTCAGATTCGGATTCAAACTCAATAAAGATCTCGTTTTGTGGGTTGATTTTGACATCAACTAAAAAGAAGGACGTATTTTCCATCCACTCCTCCACAATCTGAATTACAAGGTCTTTTTGTATCATATATTGTTAATTATCAACCTTTTCCGCACCCGATATCGTCAAAATAATCCTTACATTTTGGGAATAAAAGAGGGGAACCTTAGCTCCCCTCATATCCTCTTAACGAGCGCAAAGATACAACTATTCAACACTTTTACAAAAAAAAACGGCACAAATATA
>JALNXZ010000315.1 GCA_023230125.1 Bacteroidales bacterium
GATCAAGGCCTGGATAAGAAGTAATGGTAAGCAAATTTTCAGCACTTATGAAAAATCTGGCTTGCTGAATAGAAATCTTCTTTGTTATATTTTGAGGCAACGTATAACCAATGGTCATGTTTGATAGCCTTAAATATGTACCGTCATACAACCAACGTGTACTCGCCAATCCGTTTTGAGTGTCATAGTTATTTAATTTCAAACGAGGATAGAGGGCCGTTGTATTATTTGCGGCATCGGTTGGATCAGCTTCATTATAATAATAATGATTGTCTGCAACCATTTTGCCAATCTGATTTCCTATACGTGTGTTAGACATGTTGTAACCCAACTGAAGCCAGTAAATTTGGTTTCCAGTCTGTCCCGTCCAATCCATACCCAAATCAAAATTTTTCCAACTGAAATTCATTTGAAAACCAAACACAGTGGTAGGCATCGAAGATGTCCCGGTCAATTTTCGGTCATAACTGTCACCAAATATACCATTTCCATTGTTGTCCGCATAGATGTAATCTCCATACCAAATCTTGGTTTTTGAAACGCCCTGATTAGGCATAAATATATTGCCGGCGGCAATCATTGCATTTAACCACTCCATATCTTCAGGAGTGCGAATCATCCCATCTTTCGGACCGCCTTTTGCGTTCACTTTCCCATCAGAATCGAAATAGGATTGATTTCCATTATAAAGTGAGTACATATAGTATTCATCGATCTGATGACCTTCTGTAATAAGATTGGTCGTTCCGGTGGTAGTACTTCCAAGGTTACTGCTATAAATGCGATTACCAAATGCATCAGTAGTCCAACCTTCCTTCAATTTACCTTTATATTTCGTTACCTCGTTTTTGTTGAAGCTCACATTTCCCTTAATGGAATATTTAAAATCCCCTATATGGTCTTGCCAGCCAAGTGTAAGTTCAACACCCTTATTGGAAACTTCTGCGAGATTTTGTGTAGGGGCAGAAGCTGTTCCAAGCGTAATTTCAACAGGTGGAGTCGTCAATATTCCATCAGTATTTCGGCTGTAAGCTTCAATTTCTGCCGTCAGGCGATTCCTTAGAAATGCAGACTCGAGACCGATATTGGTCACAGCTGTTGATTCCCAACTTAATAGTTCATTCGCAATTTTACTACCATAAATAGCACTGGCGGGTGTACCATTGAATGAATATTTTCCAGGGACATAGGTTGCCATATAGTCGTAATAACCACCAGGAGTCACACTATTTCCCAGTTCTCCCCATGAAGCGCGTAACTTCAGGTTTTGGAATACTTGTTGATTTTTCATGAAATTCTCTTCAGAAATTCTCCAACCTGCAGAGAATGAAGGAAATATTCCCCAACGATGATTGGATGAAAAGCGCGATGAACCATCATAACGAAGATTTGCTTCAAATAGATAGCGTTGATTATAATCGTAGTTAATGCGACCAAATACAGAGCGCATTCCCCAATTGTAACCAGAACCTAAGATGGAAATCATATTGGTGGCAGCATCGAATACCCAGGCACTTGCATCTGTCAAACCTTTCTTTGCGGCCGAATTGGTGTACAAATTGTAGTACGTTTCGTTATAGCCCAGCAAACCACTCAGATGGTGTTTTTCAGCCAAAGTCGTCTGATAGTTTAGCAAAGTCTCGAGTGTATATTGATAGTCACTTGTAACCGAATAAGAAGTAGTCTGGTTATTCGGTGGAATAGCTGTTCCCATTGCCACACCTGTACTGAATTGTTTTAGTATACCATAGGAAGGATCCGAATGGATGGCACTTTCAGACAAGTTCTTATTATAGTTAAAATTAACATTCCATATCAACCCTTTGAAAAGTTTTACTTTCGTATAAAGAGTAGTATTAACCCTTGAAGTCCTATCGAACCCCAAATTAGTATGCAATGTTCTTAGAACGTTATTCGCAGTTGCGCTTTCTTCGGGTGCTTCAGGAACTGACCATCCTCCGTCATAATATGGGTATACACCGGGGGTTGATGCCAATATATAGGGAGGTACAAGCCCGTAAGAGCCCATTTCGTTATCATCCATAGTAGCATAAGTACGTGTACCGATGGTTAGCCATTTATTAACATCAACTTCGGCATTGGTACGAAAATTATAACGGCTCAATCCTGTATTATCAACCAATCCCGGGTTATAAAGATAATGTGCCGAGATCAATAATCTCGAGTTGGAAGTAGCTCCACTAACCGATATATTATGGTTTTGAATAACATTGTTTGTGTTGTATACAACATCGTTCCAATCTGTGTTCGGAAAGGCAATATAGTTAGGCACTCCATTGGCATTTAACGCATTAGGATTATTGTTGGCAGTTTCCCAGTTAGAGATGGTTGCATCGCTAAAGACATGTGCTGTTGAGTAATTTGAGGCACTTTCATTCATCAGGCGCATATAGGTAGGATAGTCGCTCACAAATTCTGTCAGGTGGGTAGGGCTACAGTTTGATAACATACCTGTATAGGTCACACTTACGCGCTGTTTGTCGCCCGATTTTGTGGTAACCAAAATCACACCATTTGCAGCACGTGAACCGTAGATAGCCGATGAAGCAGCATCTTTCAAAATAGAGATTGACGCTATATCTTGTGGATTGATTACATCTAACGAACTTTCCATCCCATCGACAATGACTAAAGGGTTACTGTTGTTGAGCGTTCCGATT
>JALNXZ010000316.1 GCA_023230125.1 Bacteroidales bacterium
CATCAACCTTGCCTGCATCGGCTGTACGAAGTACGGCTCCTAAATTTCCAGGCTTTTCAACTGCCTCCAGAACAATGATAAATGGTTTTTTAGGCAACTTGATGTTTTTAAGGCTGTGATCTTTGGGCTTGATCAATGCGATAATCCCATCTGACCCTTCTCTGTATGCCAGCTTTTCAAAAATGGCCGGAGCTATTTCAATTTGGTTTTGTACAGGGATTCTGTGTCTCAAATCCGGATATTCACTTTTTGAATAGATTTCCGGACAGACATAAAACATTACTGGCTGATAACCCGAGTCAATGGCAAGACCAATCTCGCGGGCACCTTCCATAGCCACAAGACCTTGCTCCCGACGTTCGCGGGTTTTGGAAAGTTGGACGATTTGTTTAATCCTGGGGTTTTGAAAACTTGTGATTCTTTCCATTAGTCCTTATGATTAGAAAGGCCAAAATTGCAAAAAGATTTTGAGGTCCACAAAAAAAATACTACGTTTGTCCAACCACTCCCATTATATTTAAAGGCTTTTCTATGATAGAACTCTTTCCTTCGGATTGGACAGATTATGAATTAATTGATTCAGGAGGTTTTGAGAAACTGGAACGTTTTGGACGTTATACGCTTCGCAGACCCGAACCTCAGGCAATATGGAATAAAACACTTTCGGAAAACGAATGGGGAAGGCTGCCCCATGCATGGTTCAAACGGAGCAAGGGTAAAGACTCCTCCGACAATGAGCGTGGAGAATGGCGGCAAAAGTCCTCCATGCCTGATCAATGGTTTGTTGAGTATCAGTATAAACAAATGAAACTCAAGTTCCGTCTGGGAATGACATCCTTTAAGCATGTCGGACTTTTTCCGGAGCAAGCGGCAAATTGGAATTTTATATATGATAAGGTCAAATCAATACCTTCTCAGAAGCCCAAAGTACTGAATCTTTTTGCATATACGGGAGGAGCTTCTGTCGCAGCCTGTGCAGCAGGGGCTGATGTCACTCATGTGGATTCCGTGAAACAAGTGGTGACCTGGGCTCGGGAGAACATGGAAGCTTCCGGTATGGATGGTATACGTTGGATTGTAGAAGATGCCCTGAAATTTGTCAATCGTGAAGTAAAGCGTGGTAAGCGTTATCATGGGATTGTTCTTGACCCGCCGGCCTATGGTCGTGGTCCTGATGGAGAAAAATGGGTTTTAGAGGAAAATATCGCACCACTGATGGAGGCTTGTAGTAAATTGCTTGAACCCAATGATGGTTTCCTGATCCTGAATTTGTATTCCATGGGATTTTCAGCTGTCATTGCAAATAATTTGTTGATGTCCTATTTCCCGCAGGCCGATTCTATTGAATATGGAGAATTGCTTGTAACTGAAAAATCAGGAAAAAATTTACCTTTGAGCGTTTTTGCCAGATTTTGATGATCAAAAAATATAATAGCTAAATACATGAAACGACCCCATGATCTATCGCTCGCACAAGTGAATAATTATTTAGCGAGTTACATCGAATACCTAAATATTAAAATAAAAGATAAGGAGATGAAAAAAATAATTTCATTTGTTCTGTTTACGTTGATACTTGTCGCTTGTAGCAACCCGGGCGCATACAATATGAAGGGAAAAATGGGAGATGGTGCCTGGGATGACAAACAGGTGATTTTATACGGCCTTTCAAACGAGTTGGGAATGGTGCCCATTGATTCTACAATCATAAAGGATGGGGTATTTAACTTAAAAGGCAAAGTCGATTCTGTAGGTTGGTGCTTGCTATTGATTAAGAATAATGAAGGCGAATCAATCTATAAGGATTTTTATATGGATGGAAATCTTAAAGTTGATTTCAAAAACGGTAAACTCCGTATGACAGGAAATGGTATCAACGATTCTTACCAGGCTTTTGTAGATAAATATGATAGTCTGTCGGTGAATATTATAAAATTGAATGCCGAACAGAAAGCAAATCCTTCCGATAAAACGTTGGAGATAGCCTTTAATGAGGAATATGAACATTTTGAAGAATCTTTTCGTGTACTGGCTTTATCCACCATCATGAGTAACCTTGATAACCCGTTGGGTTTACATATTTTCCAAGCTGCAATGTCCTCATTGGATGACAAGGATTTGGAATCCATTCTTGCCAAAGCCGGTCCTGAATTTTTGGCTGACCCGAGCGTTAAAATGGTCTCGAAACAGCTGCGGCTTTCCATAAAAGTGGGCATTGGATGTGAATATGTAGATTTGGCACTGTTTGATCCTGATAGGAAGCCGGTGGCTTTATCAGAGTATGTCGGGAAGGGCGCCTATGTTTTGATTGATTTTTGGGCTTCCTGGTGCGGACCTTGTATGGCCGAGTTGCCCAATGTGATAACCTGCTACAATAAATACCACAAGAAAGGTTTTGATATTGTTGGTGTTTCGCTGGATAAGGAGGCCAATTTGTGGAAAGAGGCCATTAGAAAAAATAAAATTTCCTGGCCTCAAATGTCAGATCTGGCTGGTTGGCAGAGCCAGGCGGTGACAGTATATTCTTTTTCTTCCATTCCCCACACGGTCTTGGTTGATCCCCAAGGGATTATTATCGCAAAGGATTTAAGGGGTGAGGCTTTGAATGAAAAATTGTCAGAATTGTTGGATAAGTAGGGCTCACTGAATAATAGATATAATATTGAATATCAATAATAT
>JALNXZ010000317.1 GCA_023230125.1 Bacteroidales bacterium
TGTTCGCTGGTTCTACCATAGCGTCTTTCTCGGGACTGAAACGAACAAATCGCCTCATAAAATTCTTCCTTTCGAAAAATTGGCCAAGGAGTTTCGGTAAAGTATAGTTCCGAATAGGATAGCTGCCACATCAGGAAGTTGCTGATACGCAACTCACCGCCAGTGCGAATAAGCAAGTCTGGTTCGGGATAATTCTTTGTTGCGAGTCGGCTTGAAATCAAAGCCTCGTCTATATCTAGAATAGTCAGTTTGTTTTCCTTGATATCGTGGGCAACGGATTTGACAGCCTCAACTATTTCCCATCTGGAAGAATAGCTTATGGCTAGAATTAGCGTCATTTCATTACCATTTGCTGTCTCTGAAATACATTTAATGGCGCGATTTTTGACCTTTTTAGGTAAACGATCCATATCGCCTATGATCTCGAGACGTACTCCGAATTTAATCAAATCAGGAGTTTCACGTTCAATAGCTTTTATCATTAGATCCATCAAACCATAAACCTCTGATTCAGGACGATTCCAGTTTTCAGTCGAAAAGGCATATATGGTCAGATAAGACACACCCAATTCACGGGCTGCTTCCGTTATACAACGAACGGAAAAAACTCCTTCCATGTGACCATAAGAACGGTCTTTACTCTGGCTTTCTGCCCAGCGGCCATTTCCATCCATGATAATGGCCACGTGTTTGGGTAAACGTGTTTTATCTATTTTATCAAAATACGACATGCTCATTAAAACATTTAGATCCTATACCAAAGAGATCGTAACTTAAATATATCATTAGGATTGAATACCAATCCTTGTTTTTATTCCATGAACCGACTCCAGACCATGAGTCTTGAAGTTGAAAACCGGTTGATCCTGCCGAATAATCCAAATTATCTGCAAACGTCTTTCTAAACGTCCACTCACAACCCAGGTTGACTCGCGGTAAGATCTTTAGCTTGACGCCCAAGCCAATAGGTATATTGGCACAAACATCTTGCTTTTCTGACTCGTATCCGGTAATGCCAAAACCAAGAAGGATATACGAAGATATCTTGCTGGATCCTGGCTGAAAATCAGGTACACCATAATCATAAAAGTTCATTTCCAGCTGTACGCCTGCATCAACTATACGACGGCTGAAACTGATATCCATACCATTCATGAATGCCAAGGCATTCCCTTGTGTTGATCCTGAGATACCGGCCAAAATGGCATTGGCCTTCAGGGCAAAACGCCCGTTCAGATTATACCTTGCCAGTAATCCGTATGATGAGTGCGCATCGTTAAACAGCTCTTCATTGTTTGCATCTCCCATATAGAAAGAGCTTCCACCCAAAAAGCCGAACTCCATCCTGTATGTTTGTCCTTTTACGCCCGATGGCAGAAACAGGATAGCCATCACAAATATCACCATATCAAATAATCCGTGTCGTTTCATGCATCATACCTTATTTCAAGAATAAACGCAAAAAAACAACATCCAGTATTTTGAAGGCCAAATTTCACTCCTTATCGGCGTTTAAATATCATCTTGTTCAAAGAGCCTTTCCAAATTACTGAGCTTGGGAAATAACCTCTGGTTCCACCAAAAATCCAAATGAATTCACGATCCTTATCGTTGACAAGGTCTTTTATATGTTCGACATAGACACTTGAGTAGACCAAACCGTTTATCATATTTTTGAATGCCCAATTATCAGGAGCTGTAGTCCAACCCTTACCCTGATCTTCTGAAACATAAAGATCATTGCGAGGATCACCATTTGTATCCTGACCACCGAAACAAACCAGATAATTATTATAATAAAATAAGGAAGCACCTTTTCTTTTTACAACTGCAGTCCTTTTGTTACTGCCGTCATCTATCAATACCCAGTTCAATCCTGTTTCTGTAGACCATACGCTGGTAGAGAAGTCATTATTCTTATTTAATCCGGTTGCAATAGTATAGAACTCAACATCAGTCGTTGTCGTACCTTTGACCAAAGCATATTCCGTCCAAGGAAAATCAGGGTTGATTTCACTGCCAATGGTATCCTTCCAATTGATGCCATCCTTACTCCTTGAGAAATGGTATTCACCGGAAGCATTTTCGACAATACCTATCAAATAGTTTGCATTGGATACTTTATAATATTTATCCTTAATCGCTCCGAAAAGCGTCACAATTTTGGTGCCGTCCCCGGTAAGTGTCCAAACAAGGCCATCGACTGAAGAATATAATTGATTCGAATTGGAGGTTACAAAATATTTGGATTGGAACGTACATAGTGAATTGATGTTAACCGTTTCGGCCATTCCTGAAACAGGTTGCACATTCCATGTCAAGCCTTTATCGGTGGATAAATAAGCCGACAAGCCTCCGGTACCCAATGCAAAAAAGCTGAAAATACTGTCTTTTGTAGGATGGAAAATCTTGTTTTTGTCTGCATCTGTTGGAAAAGCGGCAGAATATTGGTTCATAAGCATGGAGTCCGGATCCACCTGATGTACATTCACTGTAACTTGATATTCCCGTGTATACAAGCCATCGGACGACGTATTTTTAAAAATAACCGGTGAGGAGAAATTTATGGAATCACCTTCATTCCAAAGCACAAGAGAGTCAGAATCACTCATAAAAACGTTTCCGTTTGAAGATTGAAATTTCAACGTCGGATATAAACAATTGACGATTCGTCCG
>JALNXZ010000318.1 GCA_023230125.1 Bacteroidales bacterium
TCAACGCAGGCCATATAAACTTCTTCTTTATTCCTGAAATAAGTATACAACGTACGTCTTCCCTTTTGTGAAGCTGCAGCAATATCATTCATCGTGGTATCTGCCACCCCTTTTTGAGCGAAAAGTTGTCTTGCAACTTCCACCAACATTGCTCTCGTTTTAGACACTGACATAATTGTTTATGCACATAAAAACATATACTGCGCAAATGTACAAAAAATTACATCTGGACAAAGGTTTCACATTAATTTTTATCTAAATGCATAAAAGGGTTTGCTTTTTCAATTAAAAATAGTACTTTTGTACCACAATTAATCGCGGAGTGGAGCAGTGGTAGCTCGTTGGGCTCATAACCCAAAGGTCATAGGTTCGAGTCCTGTCTCCGCAACTGAAAATGGAAATCTCAAAATAGACCTTGAGATTTCTTTTTTTTTGTCTTTTCCTAAGACAAATGAAATCAGATATTGGCTGACAAGCTTAAATACTGCCATAATTATTCAAATTTTGTTACCTTTGTTTCATACAAAAAAACATCTCATGGCAAAAGTCAAAAGCCTGTACGTATGCAACAATTGCGGAGCAGACTCCCCAAAATGGGTGGGCAAATGTCCTATCTGCGGTGAATGGAATACCTACCACGAAGAAATCATTCGAAGCGACACGACAGCCAAACGGCCTTCTGCTTCTGGTTTCCATGCCCCCAAATCCAAACCAGTATTGCTTTCAGATGTTGAACTATCGGATGAACCTCGCATTAGTACTGGTGGCGGCGAGTTGGACCGTGTTTTAGGCGGAGGCATTGTACCGGGTTCCCTGATCCTGATTGGTGGCGAGCCCGGCGTTGGAAAATCCACGCTGGTTCTGCAAACTGTTTTGCAAATGCAGGATAAAAAAGTACTTTACGTTTCAGGCGAAGAAAGCGTCGGACAGCTCAAACTCAGGGCCGAACGCATTCCTGGCGAGAACACCCACGCTTGGTTTGTCAGCGAAACCTCACTCGAAGAAATTTTTGTTCACTTATCGAATATCAAGCCTGACCTGCTCATTGTCGATTCCATCCAGACCATTTCCACAGAAATGGCCGAATCATCCCCTGGCAGCGTCACTCAAATAAGGGAAACGGCCGCAGCCTTGCTTCGTTTCGCCAAAGAGAGCGGAACGCCTGTCATCCTGATCGGACATATCAACAAAGAAGGAAGCATTGCAGGACCAAAAGTACTGGAACATATTGTGGACACCGTTCTGCTTTTCGAAGGTGACCAGCAGTTTATTTACCGCATCCTTCGTTCTATGAAAAACCGGTTTGGAAGCACTTCAGAAATCGGCATTTATGAAATGTTGCAGGATGGACTTCGCGAAGTGACCAATCCCTCCGAAATGTTGCTTTCACAAAACAATACCGATCTGAGCGGTGTATCCATTGCGGCCACCATCGAAGGAATCCGGCCATTCCTGATAGAAGTGCAGGCTTTGGTCAGTACCGCTGCTTATGGTATTGCCCAACGTTCAGCCACAGGTTTCGATCTGAGACGCTTGAACATGTTGCTTGCCGTGCTTGAAAAACGGGCAGGATTCAAGATTGCACAAAAAGACGTTTTCCTGAACATTGCAGGTGGCATCAAGGTGAACGACCCGGCCATCGATTTGTCTGTGCTTTGTTCCATTCTCTCTTCCAGCCTTGACATCACCATTGACAGACATTGCTGCCTAGCCGGCGAAGTGGGACTTTCAGGCGAAATCCGTCCTGTAAACCGCATCGAACAGCGCATCATGGAAGCCCAGAAACTGGGTTTCAAACGCATCATCATACCGAAATTTACCACCACAGCCATTGACTTCAAGCGTTTCAAGATGGAAATTCAACAAGTCAACAAAGTAGAGGATGCTTTCCAGCTATTATTTAAATAAAACTACATGACTCAGGATTTTGACCTTCGTATTCTACCGGAGCAGGCAGCCGGTGAACAAACCATCCAAAGAATATTGGTACGTGACAAAGGCGTTTCTCCTGAAAGTTTCTGTGGACTTCGCATACTCAAACGTTCCATCGATGCACGCCAGCGTACCATTTATATCAATCTGAGGATACGTGTATATTTGGACGAAAAGCCGGAAGAAGCTCTTTTCTCCCCCATTGACTATTCAGATGTTTCCGCATCACCTTCTGCCATCATTGTCGGTGCAGGTCCTGGAGGTCTGTTCGCCGCCTTGCGTCTTTTGGAACTTGGTATACGACCCATCGTGGTGGAACGCGGAAAGTCCGTGCATGAGCGCAAACGTGACTTGGCTTTGATCTCCCGCGAACACAAAGTTGACCCTGAATCCAATTACAGCTTCGGCGAAGGTGGTGCCGGAGCCTTTTCGGACGGCAAGCTTTACACCCGCAGCAAAAAACGGGGCAATGTGGACAAAATCCTGCAGGTTTTTTGCCAGTTCGGAGCCAGTCCTTCCATTCTGGTCGACGCCCATCCGCACATCGGCACAGACAAGCTACCGGCCGTCATAGAAAACATGCGTGAAAAAATCCGCAGTTGTGGTGGCGAAGTCCATTTTGAGACGCGAATGGACGACATCATCCTACATCAGCACGAAATTGTCGGCATCCGAACCTCGGACGGAAAAGAATGGAGAGGTCCTGTCATCCTTGCCTCCGGCCATT
>JALNXZ010000319.1 GCA_023230125.1 Bacteroidales bacterium
AGCTGCGACTGTCTTTTTTGCCATATCAGTTCTAAATTTTAAAAGCTTGTGTGTTTACAAAGGCTTATGATTACTTCGTAGCCTTCTTCTTGTTAGCCACTGTCTTCTTCTTACCTTTGCGGGTACGAGCATTGTTCTTGGTACTTTGACCTCTCAAAGGAAGGCCCAAACGATGACGAATACCACGGTAGCAACCGATATCCATTAGACGTTTGATATTTAATTGTACTTCTGAACGTAAATCACCTTCAACCTTGAAAGATTCACCAATGATCTCACGAATTTTTCCGGATTGTTCATCATTCCAGTCTTTAACTTTGATGTCTTTATCGACATCGGCTTTTTCCAATACCATCAGAGCGCGACTGCGACCAATCCCATAAATATAGGTCAAGGCAACTTCTCCTCTTTTGTTTTGCGGCAAATCTACACCTACGATTCTAATAGCCATACTTATTTTATTTACTAAATTTACGACTTTACCCCTGACGTTGCTTGAACTTGGGATTCTTTTTGTTAATAACATATAAAACGCCTTTCCTTCGAACCATTTTGCATTCAGGAGTGCGTTTTTTCAAAGATGCTCTTACTTTCATATCTATAATTTTTTATTTGTATCTAAAAGATATCCTGCCTTTAGACAAATCATAAGGCGACATTTCAACCCGTACTTTATCTCCAGGTAAAATCTTGATGTAATGCATCCTCATTTTACCAGAGATATGAGCCGTAATTTCATGCCCGTTTTCTAATTCTACACGGAACATTGCATTGGATAATGCCTCTACAATGATACCATCTTGTTCTATTGCTTGCTGTTTAGCCATAAATTAATTTCCCTGATTATATGAATCTATCACCTAAGACCTCTTTAATATGGTCAAATGAAGTTAGAATCTCAGCTGCACCATTCTTACGAATTGCAATAGTATTTTCAAAGTGTGCAGAAGGCTTCCTATCAGCGGTACGAACCTCCCACCCATTACGCCCTATAATTATATTTTTTGATCCCATATTGATCATGGGCTCAATTGCTATAACCATTCCTGCTTTCAACTGAGGGCCAGCTCCATGCTTACCGTAATTTGGGACTTCTGGGTCTTCGTGAAGCTCTCTGCCAACACCATGTCCCACCATTTCTCGAACAACTGAATAACCACGTCTTTGACAATATGTCTGCACTGCGTTCCCTATATCTCCAATCCGCTTTCCCTCTACAGCCTGTTCAATGCCCATGTAAAGAGATTCTTTTGTTGCTCTTAAAAGAGCAACGACTTCTTGCTTGACATCACCCACTCTGAATGTATAGGCAGAGTCACCATGAAAGCCATTCTTCTTTGCACCACAATCAACGGATACAATATCACCATCTTTAAGAATTGTCTTTTCAGAAGGGAAACCATGCACCACAACTTCATTTACAGAAATACAAAGTGATGCAGGAAAGCCACCATAGTTCAGAAAGGAAGGTTCAGCCCCATAAGAGCGAATAAAATCCTCAGCTATCTGATCTATATATTTAGTTGTTACTCCAGGCTGTACACATTTTGCAACTTCGCCCAACGCTTTGGCCACGATTTCACCACTCTCCCGAAGGAAAACCAAATCTTCTTCAGTTTTTAAATAAATCATTAAAAAATGAATTAATAAGCAGCTATACTACCAGTTCTACCTTTAATGCGGCCGGACTTCAACAAACCGTCGTAGTGGCGCATTAACAAATGGCTTTCAATTTGCTGCAAAAAATCCAAAACAACACCAACAATAATCAAAAGAGATGTTCCTCCGAAGAATTGCGCAAAAGATGTATTGATGCCAAACATTTTAGCAAAAACCGGCATGATGGAAATGAATGCAAGGAAAATGGATCCCGGCAAGGTAATCTTTGACATGATGGCGTCAAGATACTCTGCAGTTCTTTTCCCAGGTTTAATGCCTGGAATAAAACCATTGTTCCTTTTCATCTCTTCAGCCATCTGTGTCGGATTGATTGTAATAGCTGTATAGAAATACGTAAATGCTATAATTAATATTGCAAAGATAATATTATACCAAGGTCCATTCATGTCAGTAAGTGCTTTCCCAAAACCACTAGCAGAAACTGTATTGGAGTATCCGACAAAAGCCAAAGGAATAAACATGATAGCCTGAGCAAAAATGATAGGCATAACACCAGCTGCATTCACTTTCAATGGAATATACTGACGTGCGCCCCCGTATTGTTTATTTCCAACAACCCTCTTGGCATATTGAACGGGGACTTTACGAGTACCCTGAACCAAAAGGATAGCGAAAATGGTAACAGCCACCAACAATAGTAGTTCTGCAAGAAGCATCACCAAACCACCAGCTGCTGTTGTTGAATAACGAGAGATAAATTCCTGAGTCAAGGCCTGAGGAAGACGAGCTATAATACCGATAAGGATAATCATAGAAACGCCATTTCCAATACCTTTATCAGTAATACGTTCACCAATCCAAAGCGTAAACATGCTTCCGGCTGCCAAAATGATAACAGATGAAATCTTGAACCAGAATCCTGGAGGAAGTGCAGCACCTGCATATCCCATCTGTGCACTCAAGTTGGCAAGATACGCCGGGCCTTGGAACAATAAAATCGCAAATGTCAGGTATCGTGTATACTGATTCATTT
>JALNXZ010000320.1 GCA_023230125.1 Bacteroidales bacterium
GATACTGTGCACTTGCCTGCAGGTTTCGGCGAGTGCCTCTGCTGTCGGTTCTATCGACAGCTCGCCAGGCTCATGACCATGGTCTGACTCGGGGCAGGACAAAATATATCCATCAAACTTCAATTGTTTGATATCATATTTCTTTACAATATCCACCAGCCGTTTACAGAAGAGGGTTGAATAACGCTCACCCCCAAGGCAACAAACGGTACCCCTTCCTTTAATTCTGGCTGAATCGACAACAAAAGTTTCATAACCGTTTTGTTCTGCCCAATGTGAATCGAGACTCTCGGGGGAATACATGTTGCTCGGT
Organism: Bacteroidales bacterium; assembly: GCA_023230125.1. Lineage (GTDB taxonomy): Bacteria > Bacteroidota > Bacteroidia > Bacteroidales > UBA1402 > UBA8389. The sequence continues at coordinate 314 of JALNXZ010000320.1, forward strand.
GATATCCATAATCCAAGGTCTGTATTCATCTTTTTGGCAGCCTGTCGGATGTTGTCAAATCTTTTTGGAAACAAAAGGGTGTCTATACTCCAAATACTTTTTGGATCGGACCATCCCATATCAATACAGAAAGAGTTGAACGATACGCCATAGGGCTGGAACAAGTTCAGTTCGAATGTCTTTATGAGTTCAAGCATGGTTGCCTCAGAATATGGGACAGGAGCACTCCACCAGGAGTTATAATCTACATGTATCTCATCTTTACCCGGTCGATTAGCCGCAATATATGAAAGGAAGGCCTCTTTTTCGTGGCCTTTTTGTGCTACACCATAAACTGTCTTTTTGCTTTCATACCATTTTCTCGGTTGCATTTTAAGTCCCGGCTGGTGGGCCATAACTATACGCCCAGATTCCATCCGCATGGAAGATACAGGGAATTCAACACCGGCAAAAAATCCGGGAAAGAAAACCGGGTAGCTTTGACCAGGCGATGACGGTAAGCTTAATGAGGGGTCGTTTGTTTCCAATCTATCCAAAATAATCTCCTTTAGCAAAACAGGACTTTCAATACCTGATACGCTATACTTGACCCACTTGTGAAGAAGTTTTTCTTTTGGAGACCACTGGAAAAAAAGCTGAATATCCATTTGACCTCCACCTTGGAGTTTAACAGGTGAATATGCTATACGAAAGGGCTCTTTTTCGGATTTTCTGATATCACCGTATTTTTTCAGTGGTGTGTATCCTCCGATAATCTGCTTTTCCAGAATAAAGGAAGGACAATCAATTGATACTGCAAATGTTTGTTTCTGATTGGTAATAACAACTCGGTGCGGCTCAATTTTAAAAAGCGGAATGGATTCTTGTGCCTGTAAATTTGCCGTAGTTGCCATAAATAGTAAAACAGAAAGGATAGAGCATGGCTTTAATGGCAATCTCCATATTCCAGGTACTATGAGAAAATGTAATGTTTTTTTCATGGTTATAAAGTTATATATTTAATAATTGCTATCCGAAATTCAGTATGTTGTTATTTAATGATAACCGTAGTATAGGCACATGCCGTATGACTCGAATTAATACGATGTTGGCAGGTTTATTCGTTTAAGTATTCAGATGATAGATAGAAGTCTTCATAAACAATTTTTATTGAATGGGCTATTTTGTATCAGCAAGGCTGTTTGTCCCTGTCAGGATGTCCTTTTGTAAAATCTGCTGAATTTTTGCAGACTCTTCAAACAATGGACTGTGGGCAGATTGTTTGAAGGTGTAAAATCCTTTAATTGGTGCCTGTAACTTCTCAAAATAATCTTTTGCCATGGGGTAAGATATTGTGAAATCATATATCCCATGAAAAAAATAGACAGGAATGTTTAACTTTTGGACCTTCTTGGTCAAATCTGTTAAAGCCATGTCGCTCCATAGTTGGGCTTTTTTTGTTGTAAAAGATTTCCCACGCCATATATTTATTTTTTCACATAGAGTGTATTCTTTATTTAACATTACCGGCCAAAAGACACCACTGATTATAGATGCCATCTGATGTGTCGTACCAACGCCAAGTTTGTGCATTGGAGCATCACGCATGGTATAATATGAGGACGTGTTTAAATCATTGATGGAATATTTCTCGAATTTTCGAAGCATCTTTTTGTCCCCGAGTCTCGTAAACTGTTCAATCATATATTTGTATGCTAGTTTTTCAGATTCGAGCTGATAGGACATCTGAGACACGGCAATGTATGCCTTGTAGAGTTCTGGTGAACGTGCTGCCGCCTGGATACCAATAAAGGTTCCTCCAGAATGAGCCATCAGGTAAATCTGATCCTGTCCAAAGCGCTTGCAAAGATATTTGGTCACTTCCAGAATGTCGGATGTCAATTGGTCGAATGTCATAGATTCCAGTGGAATATCAGAACAATAGGAAAGTCCTGCTCCCCGCTGTTCCCACCAACAAACGACAAAATTGTTTTCAAGAACTATAGGATATTTATAGCTAATTGCATATTCGGGAAAACCTGGTCCACCATGCAAGAAAAGTAGCACTGGCTTTGTTACATCCTTTCCTTTAATAAACATTCCTTGTTTAATCCCATTGATATTAACATATATTTTCTCTGAAATACTCCCAGTTAGAGTCTTTCCGTTTCCATCTGTGAATGACTTGGGTTTTCCTGGACTGTGTGCAATGAGCACCACAACAAGAATGGCTATGCAAGCCAATAGGATAGAAAAAATAATCAACATGCTACGTTTTCCTTTTGATTTGAATGTTTGTGTTAAAAGTCTCATTAATTTGAAGTTAATGTCAATTTTTTTACTTCTCGTTGCATGGG
>JALNXZ010000321.1 GCA_023230125.1 Bacteroidales bacterium
AAAACACCTCCAAAATCAAATACAATATTCTTAATACTCATTACTTCTCCCTTTTTTCAACTTTTTTCAAAATATCATTCATCATATCAATTTGAACCTTCTGCAGTTCCAGAAGCTCTTTACTCGAAGCGTCACTGCGAAAAGTCTTCATTGGTTGTTTTATTAAATAACAGATTGTAAAGTAAAATCAAAAAAGCCCCTGTTTCGAGATGTTTTTATGGACTTTACTCTTATTAGTGGTCTTTTTCTGAAATTTGCCGGATAGAATGCTGATAGCTCCATCCACTTCCATGATGGCCAGATTCACTTCTTCAATAGAAGAGACGCCATGTTCCCGCACCGCTTCCATCAGTTCATCTTCGGTGATTTTCGCTTTTTTCATGTGTGACTCAATCATTTTTCCTTCATAAACCAACATGATGGTATCACCTTCCACCACCTTCCCAAACCGGGGAAAACGGTACTGAATATATTTGAGCAGGTAATTGACCAGGAATAGAGTGGTAGCAGCCACCAATCCGCCCAAAAGTGTGGCGTCCGGTCCGACCATGGCATTTTGCACCGAATTGCTGATCAGCAATATAAAGACCAAATCGACGACGGAAAGCTGCGCCAATTCCTTTTTGCCAAACAAACGTATGGCCACAATAATAAAAATATAAACCGCCAGTGTGCTACCGATAATGCGAACATAATTGTTGTCAAGAAGTTCCTGCATAGTATAAATTATTTACAACCGTACAAAAGTTTATCGCTTATAACATACAAATGTGCAAATAATAACTCATATAAACGAGAGACAAATGGGCCATAATTAATGGAATATACACTTCCAAAAAAACCGGACATAGAATGATTATTTTCCTATCGTTCGATAAAAAACCTCGCGGTAACTTTCGCTGATGGGCAATAATGCCTTCCCGATTTTGATGCGGTGCTTTTCGACCGATTCGATTTTTGACAGGGAAACAAGATATGACTTGTGAACACGGAGAAATTGGTTGACAGGCAGTTGGGTCTCAAACGAAGCGAAAGTCTGTTGGGTTAGGATTTTCCCTTCCAGCGTATGAATACAGCGGAAATCGCGCATGCCTTCGATATACAGAATGTCGGCCAGCATCACTTTTACGAGCCGGTAATCGGCTTTTACAAAGAAAAAATCCGGAGCCGGTTCTGCTGTTTCTACCTTTTCGGAAATCCGTTTCACGGCTTTGTTTACCGCCTGGGAAAAACGGACAAAAGAGTAAGGCTTCAGCAAATAATCGGCTACTTCAAACTCGTACCCTTTCAGTGCATATTCGCTGTATGCCGTGGTAAGTATAACTTGCGGACGCCGAGACAAAGCAGCCAGCAAATCGAGGCCGGTGAGGGTTTCCATCTGGATATCGAGAAAAAGCAAGTCTGTCTGGTTGGCCGTCAGGTATGCCAACGCATCGGTTGCCCGATCGAAAGTGGCCTGAAGCATAAGAAACGGCAACTTTTCAACAAACGAAACCATTTTTTCGAGGGCCAAAGGCTCGTCATCGACAGCAATACATGAGTAGTTCATTCGGTTTCAAGGATTAATCGTACGGTAAAACAAGCATCCTCCTGATTGAGGGTCAACTGATATTTCCCCGCGTAAAGCAATTCCAAACGCCGTTTCAGATTTGTCAACCCGATGCCGCCCTCCTTGCTTTTTGCCGCAACATCTTCTTTCAGAAAGGAATTGGAACAACGGAATTCGACTCGATGGCCGGCACTTGTCAAACGAATGTCCACAAAAGCTTCTGGCGAATCGAACGTCGTATACCGGAAAACATTTTCCAGGAATGGTAAAAACAAGAGGGGTGCCAGTTGAATCTCTTCGTTTTCTATCTCCACGCAGAACCGAACCTTGGAGGAATCTTTCAACCGCAAAGTTTGCAGCCGGAGAATGTTCCGGTAGTGAGCAATCTCATCCTTGAGCTTTACCATGGGCTTTTTTGCCTCGTACAGCATGTAGCGCATAATCTCCGACAAAGTAATCAGCGATTCCGAAGCTTTCTCAGGATTGGAGCGAATCAAGGAATCTATGTTGTTCAGCGTATTGAAAAGGAAATGAGGATTTAACTGAGCATTCAGCATATCCAGTTCGGTCCGCAAAATCAATTGATCCACCTCCTGTTTGTGTTGAATATCCTCAAACCAGCGGATGAATCCACGGAGCAAACTTCCGGTTTGGCCAATAATCAACGTCCCCACCGTCTGAGGCAAAAAGACAGACAGCTCATAAGAAGTATGAACATGAAAAACCAAAATAAACAACCAGGTAAGCGTCACTGAAATAGCGATCGAAACCACCACGGATAAAAAAATGTAACGGATATAACGCTGCTTTTCGATAAGCCGGTAAAAGAAAAAATAGAAGGCATAAAAAACAAGGACAGCCCACGCCAGGTTAAACAGAAATGGTACCGCATTTCGAGCGATGAAGTCAAAGCCGTCGGACAGACGGTAACTCACAACGCCGGAGAAGAGGCAGAACACCACCCAATAGAAAAGATGCAATATGATCTTGATAATCCGGTTCATAGTCGTGTAAAGATAGTTAAAAGTTCATTTGTTCTAAATAGTCGTTTTTCGTGACTCAGCAAAACCAAAAATAAGTTTTGTATCTCTGATCAT
>JALNXZ010000324.1 GCA_023230125.1 Bacteroidales bacterium
CCTTGACACATGCCATGTGTGAACAGATTTGCGATTATTACAACCGTACGACAGATATGAATTGCCTCACCGTTCGTTTGTCAAACAGCTACGGGCATCCGGTTTTCACTGAAAACAATTGTTGGTGGCTGGCTGTAAACGATTTATGCCGTACCGCTTTTACGGAGAAAAAAATTAAGCTCCTTTCCGACGGCTCTCCTGTCCGTGATTTCGTTCATGGCAGTGATGTATGTGAGGCTGTGGAGCTGCTCTGTGAAAAAGTGCCTAAAACGACAGATCATAATACCTATCATATTTCTTCGGCCAAAACATATACATTACTTGAGTTGGCTGGCTTCGTCAAGGAAGAATATGAAGAAATGTACGGTGAAACAATCCCTGTTTGTACGCCAAGCGAAGAGGATGTATCCGACTTCGGGCAATTTTCCAACAGGGCTCGTTATCAAATAGACAATTCAGCGTTGAAGGCTCTTGGCTTTATGCCTAAATGTGAAATCAAGGAAGGCATCAGAAGGATGTTTATTTATTTTGAAAAGAACCTGCCACATGCCTAAATTCAGCATAATTGTTCCGATATACAATAGGCCCGATGAAATGGCCGAACTTCTTGATAGTTTAACCATTCAGACCTTTAAGGATTTTGAGGTTTTGATATTGGAAGATAATTCTCCGATGAAAAGTGAAGAAGTCGCTAAAAAGTATATTGAAAAGCTTGATGTTCATTATTTTTTCATTCCCGGGACAGATCGCAGCTATCGTCGCAATTATGGGATGCAGCAAGCCAAAGGATCCTATTTTATTCTGTTTGACTCTGATTGCGTCATTCCTAGCGGATATCTGGATGCTGTCAATGCTGCCCTCAAGGAAACACCTGCAGATTGCTTTGGCGGCCCAGACAATGCAGACGACAACTTCTCAGACATGCAAAAGGCTGTGAATTATTCGATGACTTCTTTTTTCACGACAGGAGGAATCAGGGGAGGTCACAAACAAATGGAAAAATTCAATCCAAGGTCTTTCAATATGGGTATTTCTAGAAAGGCTTTTGAAATGACAGGTGGTTTCAGATCCATGATCGGAGAAGATATTGATTTTAGCTTGAGAGTCAGAGAGGCTGGCATGGAGACAAAACTCTATCGTGATGCTTCTGTATTTCACAAACGCAGGGTGAATATCAGCAAGTTCTATCAGCAGACAAATACTTTTGGAAAAGCAAGAATTGTCCTGACCAAGGCTCATCCCCGTTCACTTAAATTGGTTCATTTATTGCCCATTGCTTTTGTCTTGGGACATTTGCTGCTATTGGTTCTTGCCGTTGCCTGGAGCCCGCTATGGTTGCTTTTCATTGCATTATATATGCTGCTGTTGTTTTTGGATTCGTGGCGTAAGAATGGTAGCGTCCGGATTGCATTTTTGTCGGTTGTAACTGCATACGCGCAGTTGTTCGGATATGGAATGGGCTTTATGGAAGAGGCTTTGACCGGACACGCTTCAAAGGAGTTGAAAGGACAAGAAAAATTATACAAATAAAAATCAACGATTATGTTTAAAGGTTTGGATTTCAAAAAGGACATTTTACCTTATTTGGTAGCAATTGTGATTTTTTTCGCCATATCGGTCATTTATTGTTCTCCGATTCTTGAGGGGAAACAATTGTTTCAGCTCGATGGACGTAAAGGTGCGGGAATGGGACAGGACATCAAACAATATAAAGCTGAAACAGGAGAAAAAAGTTTATGGACAGGTTCTATGTTTGGTGGAATGCCTGCATATCAGATATCTCCGAGTTATAAGGCTTATCCTTTTTCCAATCTTCGGAGAGTTGTTGAAGGAGGTCTTCCGACTCCTGCTTCTCATATTTTTTTATATATGTTTGGTTTCTTTATTCTGATGTGTGCTTTTGGTGTGAATCCTTGGATAGGAATAATCGGTGCCATAGCTTATGCGTTTTCTTCCTATTTTATGATAGTCATAACTGCCGGGCACATCTGGAAAGTATGGGCACTTGGACTTATTCCACCCACCCTTGCAGGTGTTATTTGGGCATATAGTGGTAAATATTTAAAAGGAGCTGCCGTTTTCGGATTGTTCTTTGCCTTACAGCTTTTTGCCAATCATATCCAAATGACTTATTATTTCTTTGTATTTGCAGGAATCCCTTACTTGGTTTACGAATTGGTGAAAGCCATTAATAAGAAGAATTATCTGCATTTTTCAAAAGCCAGTGGTGCATTATTACTTGGAGCGATCTTTGCTATTGGTATCAATATAACCAATTTGTTTTTTACAGCAGAGTATAGCAAAGACACCATTCGTGGTAAATCTGAACTGACATCAAATGCAAGTGATAAGACAACAGGTCTGGATAAAAGCTATGCTACAGATTGGAGTTATGGTATAGCAGAAACTTTTTCTTTATTGGTCCCCGATGTGAAAGGGGGAGGAAATGCTGCCATCGGTACTGACCCTGATCTATTGGATAAGGTAGCCCCGAATTTCAGACAGGATATTGCCAATAGCGACCGTTACTGGGGAGATCAGCCTTTTACGGCAGGGCCTGTATATGTGGGAGCCTTTGTACTTTTCCTTTTCCTTTTCGGACTCTTTGCGATAGAAAGTGGAATTAAATGGTCCTTG
>JALNXZ010000323.1 GCA_023230125.1 Bacteroidales bacterium
GCTGCATGATTGGGATATCCCAGCAGTTTTGCACGTTCAATGCGGTAGTTTACAAGCTTATTAACGATGGCCTTGTTGTCATTCTTATCGTCATTGTCTCCTTTATTGATGTAGGCCTTATACATTTTCTCACGCAAATCCCGATTGTCCGCATACTGAAGAAAGGGAATGATGCTTGGTTTATGCAATGTAAACATCCATTGACTTGTCAAACCTACACTTTTTGCGGTTTCTGCAGCCGCATCAATAACGCTTTGAGGCAGACCGGCCAGATCCACCATATTGTCAATCACCAAACTATAAGAATTGTTTTCATTCAGGACATTGTCTGAGAACTTGAGAGTCAGCAAAGACAATTCCTTGTTTATTTCACGAAGACGGGCCTGATCAACCATATTTAAAGAAGCCCCTGAACGTACAAAGTTCTTGTAATAATCGTCCAGCAAACGTTCCTGTTCACGAGTAAGGTTAAGAGAAGCCTTCTTTTCATGAAGCGATTTGATACGGGAAAAAAGGTTGGCATTCAGGTATATATTGTCCTGATGTTCAGACAAGAGGGGTGTAATCTCTTCAGCAATGGCATTCATTTGATCATTGGTTTCGCACTCTGTCAAAGAAAAAAAGACCTGACTGACATTTCGCAACAGTTCACCGGAAAAATCCAAGGCAACAATGGTGTTGTCAAAAGTGGGAGCAGCTGAGTAGGAGGCTATTTTTTCAATTTCCTTATTCTGACGTTTCAGTCCTTCCAGAAAGGCTGGCATGTAATGCTCTACCTGAATCTTATCAAAAGGCGGTGCACCATAAGGGGTGTCATAGGTACTAAAAAATGGATTCTCAGCATTTTCTGCAGCAAATGTTGCCATGGAAAACAAACTTAAAATGATGAATAAATATCGTTTCATGTTATGTATTCTTTAAATTATAATAACATCGATAGACAAATGTAAGTTTTTTAAACAATTTAAGAGCGCATCTCTCTTAAAAAGAGCAATTATATTGATTCTTTTGTAACTTTGGTGTCAAAGTCAGACCAGATAGAAATTATAATCTAAAGCCTCTAAAGATGACTTATTCTCCCGAAAAAACACGTTACTCAAACGGTATGATTTATTCCTATTGCGGGAAAAGCGGATTGATGCTTCCCAAAATATCATTGGGTTTATGGCATAATTTTGGCCACGTAGACAGCTTTAAAAAAAGCAGGGATATCATTCATTGTGCCTTCGACCGTGGCATTACGCATTTTGACCTGGCCAATAATTACGGACCTCCTCCAGGATCGGCTGAAGAAAATTTTGGAAAAATATTCAAAGAAGACCTTTCTGCGCATCGAAATGAAATCATCATCTCAACGAAAGCCGGTCATGCCATGTGGGATGGGCCTTACGGAGACGGCAGTTCCCGAAAGAATCTGATGTCCAGCCTCGACCAAAGTCTTAAACGCTTGCAACTTGAATATGTGGATATTTTTTATTCCCATCGTTATGATGGAATGACCCCCGTCGAAGAAACCATGCAAGCGTTGATTGACGTCGTTAAATCCGGTAAAGCACTTTATGTGGGAATTTCCAAATACCCGCCTCATATGGCTGAAAAAGCCTATAAGATTCTGGAATCACAAGGAGTACATTGTCTCATTCATCAGGATCGCTACAATCTTTTCTCTAGAGAAGTAGAAAATGGCACATTGGAAACTATAGAACGTGATGGTGTCGGATTCAGTGCATTCAGCCCACTGGCACAAGGTTTACTGACAGATAGATATCTAAATGGAATTCCTGAAGACTCCAGAGTTGCTAGAAATGGTTTTCTTAAAAGGGAACAGGTTACTATTGAGAAGATTGCAGTCATCAGGCGTTTGAACGATATGGCATTGAGTCGGGGTGAGAGTTTGGCCCAAATGGCGTTAAACTGGTTGATTTCGGATAAACGTGTAACGACTGTCATTGTTGGAGCAAGTTCTGTAAATCAGCTGATCAATAATTTAGGGACACTTGAGTCGCCAACACTAAGTGAAGATGAGTTGAAGTCCATTCGTTCTATTGTTGAAATGAATCATTTTGATTCACCTAAATAAGGTATCCTTTTTATGATGAGATTTTTATCCATGCGTTATCAGCCTGCACGTTGGCTGTTTTTAGTACTTGTTTTCATTTCAGCCGGATGTGATGGGTTTGATTCAAGCATTCCGGATGCTTACGTCTATGTAAAACGGGATATCAACGCGACTAAGTTGAATGAACCCAACACAACCTGTTACATAAGCAAGTCAAATCTCGCTAATGAAGGGTTGGGATATGGCGGAATAATCATTGTACATGCTTTTGACGGAGAATATTATGCCTTTGATCTTTCCTGTCCTGTAGAGCACAAGTCGGATATACGTATCGGATACGCTGATCAGTCATTAATTTGCAAGTGCGATTCTTGTACAGAGGAATACGAATTGGGGTTTGGCCTGGGAACACCTATAAACAATATATCCAAGGAAGCTTTAAGACGTTATAAAGTCACAATCATCAACAATGACATTATTGTAACCAGGTAAAATGCAGGATTATGATAATTTTGAATTTTAGTTTGTCCATTTTTTCAGAAAAATAATTATCTTTGCGGCCGCTAACGCCGGGATGG
>JALNXZ010000325.1 GCA_023230125.1 Bacteroidales bacterium
AAGCGGTATCATTTACATATTTCGGTTTATATAAGATGACATTTCCCGATTAATTGACTGGAATCGAAAATGACAGCGGACAGGTTATTCACAACGGCGAACAACTCGATTTTCGGCTGACACTTCTACCCCATCGAATCCAGGATTTTCGGCTGACAATTTAGGAATACAATAGACTAACAAACAACTGATTCCGAACATAACTGCCGACAATTAACTCCAGACAGCGGATTATTCACTTATCGGCCAACATTTAAGGCGTAGTGGACAGCTGGTTGTCGTCTGACAATGAATAAAAAGGAACTAAGGATGCGCTATCGTCTGACAATTATTTTTTATATAGTCGAATGACAGATATATAAGACTAAATCTTATTTTTAACCAAAGTCTACCCCTAACACCCAAAGCACACCCACCTTCAGCGTGCGCGGTCTGGTCACCCGTTAGGTGCAAGCTGGAGGTAGCATTACAACAAACAAGATACAGAAACAGTTATAACAAACACCTTGACAAGATAAAAGCTAAATTTTTACAAACTAATTTTTTAATATTAATGTTCAAAAACAGTTTAATTTTGAGGAATATGGTTGCGATGGCAATCTACCTTACAGGAATGACATTTTTTTCAGGTTGTGACCCTGATGAAGATGAAAAAGTGCTAAATCAGATGACTATGACAACAGCAAATACTTTGGTAAAACTTCAACTGAGAGGTTCCGGCACTTTCTCCTTTGATTGGGGAGACGGCTCATCCAAAAAAACTGGGACATTTGGCGTTGATATTAATGATGATGGCGAAGGTTGGTATGAATTCAGTCATAATTATTCAAATAATACACTTCGTACAATTACAATCTCTGGCGACAATATTTATGCATTGGAGATTACAGATATGCAGCTGTTAACATTAGATGTAAGTAAGAATTTCTCATTAAACTCTTTAACTTGCTCGAACAATCAATTAACGGTTCTGAATTTAGGCAGACTTACTAATCTCGATTATTTGCGTTGTGGCATTAATCAATTAACTTCTTTAGACGTTAGCCAACTTATTAATCTTACTTATTTATGGTGCGGCTCTAACCAAATAACATCTTTGGACTTGCAAGACCTAATCAAGTTGGATTTGTTGGCATGTGAGAATAATTCTCTATCTTCTTTAGATATAGGTAATCTTACTAATTTAAAATATTTGCATTGTTCCTCTAATCAACTTACAACTTTGAACTTGAGTAGGCTTACAAAGTTGGAAAGTTTAAATTGTTCAAATAACACTTTAACTTCTTTGGATTTGAGAGGGCTTATTGAGTTAAAAGATTTGTGGTGCGGATATAATCGGTTATCGTCTTTGAATGTAAACGGACTAACTAATCTGGGATATTTAGAGTGTCAAAATAATTATATGAATGCTACTGCATTGAACGATTTCTTCGCTTCATTGCCCATCGCTAATTTCTTTGGACTGGTGCCAATTCATATACAAGACAATGGTCCCAATTGTGACGGTTCTGGTGCTTTAAATTGCGACATAACTATTGCAGAGAATAAGGGATGGAATGTGTATAGATAAGCCAGCACCTAACGCGCGGTATAGCCAACGTTAGGGGTAAGCTTAAGCGGTATCATTTACTTATTTCGGTTTATATATGATGGCATTTCCCGATTAATTGACTGAATTCGAAAATGACAGCGGACAGGATATTCCCAACGGTGAACAACTCGATTCTCAGCTGACATTTCTACCCCATCGAATCCAGGGTTCTCGGCTGACAATTAATAAAAAGGAACTTAGGATGCCCTATCGGCAGATGATTTATTTTTAGATAGTCGAATTACACATAACAGACAAATAAGACAAAATTTCAACTTTAACCAAAGCCTACCCCTAACACTACCCAAAGCACAGCCGCCACAGGCGTCCGCGCTCTGGCTACCCGTTAGGCCACATGTGAGGAGCGCGTTGAACAAAATAGTGCAAGATTTGTTAGTTATTAAATAAGTACCTATATTTGTACCTGATTAATAACTTATAAAACCAAAGACATGATTGCTGCAAACTATACCGAATTTAGGACGGGATTAAAAAAATTCCTTGATAGCGTTGAAGAAAACAATGAAACTTTGATCATCAAAAGGGGAACGGGAAACGGAACTGTTATGATTTCATTGGATGAATATAATTCAATAATGGAGACGGTTCATCTTTTAAGTTCTAAAAACAATGCTGATAGACTCTACGAGTCAATTAAGCAAATCAAAGAAGGAAAGAAAGTTCGTAAGAATCTAATAGAAGAGAAATGATTATTACTTTCTCTAAGAACTCGTGGGAGGATTACACTTCCTGGCTCACTGAAGACAAGAACATGTTGAAAAAAATCAACGAATTGATTCGAGACATTCAAAGAACTCCATTTGAAGGCAAAGGCAAGCCAGAACCACTAAAGTATGATTTATCCGGATTTTGGTCGCGTAGAATTGACAGAGAACATAGATTAGTTTATCAAGTAAAGGATGAGGAAATTATAATTTATAGTTGCAGATATCATTACGATAAATAATAACACACGTGGCCTAACACCGCCCAAGCCACACCCGCCTTCGGCGGGCGCGTCCTGGCCACCCGTTGGCAGC
>JALNXZ010000326.1 GCA_023230125.1 Bacteroidales bacterium
GGAGCGGAGATCATACTGGCATTCAAAGCCTTCGCTTTGTGGAAGGCTTTCCCCATCATCCGGGAATATGTTTCCTACGCTGCGGCCAGTTCCGTTTTTGAAGCCCAACTGGCTTTTGAAGAAATGGGAAATCCGGCCTTTACGTATTCTCCGGCCTATACCGAAAAGGACTTTCCGACAATCTTGAAATACAGCAGTCACATCACTTTCAATTCGCTCAATCAGTTTGAACGCTTCTATCCGACTGTCCGGCATTTTCGCGATCGAAAAATATCCTGTGGTTTGCGCATCAATCCCGAATATTCCAGTGTCAAAACGGCATTGTACAATCCTTGTTCTCCGGGATCGCGAATGGGAGTCCTTTCAGACTTATTGGGTGACAAATTGCCGGAAGGTGTGGAAGGCCTGCATTGTCACACATTGTGTGAATCGACTTCGTTTGAGCTTGAGAAAACTTTGGTCGAGATAGAAAAACGTTTCGGTCGCTTTTTGCCCGATATCAAATGGTTGAATATGGGTGGCGGTCATCTGATGACACGCAAGGATTATGATACTGAGCACCTGATTCAGGTCTTGAAAGATTTTCAGTCAAAATATCCGCACATTCAATTGATTTTAGAGCCTGGTAGTGCCTTCGGATGGGAAACTGGGTGTCTGGTATCCTCCGTGGTGGATATCGTCGAAAATCGCGGCATAAAGACGGCTATTTTAGATGTATCCTTCGCCTGTCACATGCCAGACTGTCTTGAGATGCCGTATAAACCGGGCATACTCGGTGCAACGGATGCCGTAAAAGGAAAACCGACCTATCGCATGGGCGGCAACAGTTGTCTCGCCGGTGATTTTATGGGTGACTGGAGTTTTGAAAAGCCTTTGAAAATCGGTGATCAAATCGTTTTTGAAGACATGATCCATTATACGATAGTCAAGACGACGATGTTTAACGGAATACCACATCCTGCATTGGTTTGTCACACGTTGGAAGGAAAGAATCTGATTTGGAGATCGTTCGATTATTCCGACTACAAGAATCGAATGGATTGAGCCTCGTTTGAATAGTCAAAAGTGCCGGTTTTTGAGAAAAATTACATACCTGCATTTGCAATATTCAAAATTTAGCGTACTTTTGTACCCGCAAACGCAAGATTCGACTTCGTAGGCAAAGCACAGCGGGATAGCGTTCCCCTTTTGCACCAATCAAAATCATGCGAAAATAGCTCAGTTGGTAGAGCACGACCTTGCCCTCTTCCGTTTTAACGGGTAAAGACCTTGGCAAGGATTCAACGGGATAGCGTTCCCGCTTTGTACCAATCAAAATCATGCGAAAATAGCTCAGTTGGTAGAGCACGACCTTGCCAAGGTCGGGGTCGCGGGTTCGAGTCCCGTTTTTCGCTCAACGAGAGCGACAAAGGTCGCTTTTTTAGTATAAAACGTATTTGCTCAGGTGGTGAAATTGGTATACACGCCACTTTGAGGGGGTGGTGGGCGAATCGCCCGTGTGAGTTCGAGTCTCATCCTGAGCACATTACTTTTATCAGAAGGTATTTATCCCTGAGCCCAAATGGTGAAATTGGTAGACACGCTAGTTTCAGGGACTAGTGGCCGCAAGGCTGTGCAGGTTCGAGTCCTGTTTTGGGCACCAAAGTCTCTTTATATTGCTGTTATCAGCCCTATAAAGAGACTTTTGTTATCAAGCCACTCCGGCATCTGTCAGTCCTAAATCAAATTAGTTGCATTTCGAATTAGAAGATCCTATCATTATCATTATTTTTGCACCATTATCATATAATTTGATAATAGAGCAATTTTTATTGATATTATTTGATTATGAGCAGTGTAATTTCAATTTTAGGCATTAAAACAGCATTGATCCCAATGCAGCGAGACAAGCTACGAGGAATTAATGCTGATCTGTTTCTAAGGTTTTCTTTTTATAGGATGGAATTCAATAATCAGTTATTGTGTGTCATCCAGACCAAAAATAAACAGGATTCATTAACTCCATTAAACTATAAACGAATTACCAAACAAATAGAAATTCTGGTGGGTATGCCGGTCGTTATCCTATTGGACTCGTTGACTTACTATGAACGAGAACGTCTGATAAATCAAAGCGTTTACTTTATTATCTCCGATAAATATGCCTTTTTGCCTTCTTTGATTGTGAATGTCCAAGCAAGAAAAGAGAACAAGCGTCCTGCAAAATTAACCCCGGCAGCACAATACCTGTTGCTATACCATTTGTTGTCTGAAAAACCAATAGATGAATATACCATCAAGGATTTGGAGCAAATCATGCCCTATAACTATGTCGCTTTGGCACGTGCCGTTGCAAATCTTGAAGATTGTATGTTGTGTAGCACAGAAATAAAAGACAACACAGGAATTAAGCATATACGATTTGACAGTAATAAACGGGAACTTTGGGCGAAAGCGCAAAGCTATTTGTCTTCGCCCGTAAAGAGGGTTTTGTTTTGCGATACCATACCGGAGGGTGATTTCAGTATGAGTGGAGTAAACGCTTTGTCGCACTATTCACATTTGAACTCCAAGCAATATGAAACGCTGGCAATCTGGGACAAACTTTTCAAACCATCCGGGAATCCATTCAATGAGGTAGAAGGGTTG
>JALNXZ010000327.1 GCA_023230125.1 Bacteroidales bacterium
ATTAAAAGGGTTGTTTGGAATGAATAAGATTCTTATACATAGCCTTTCCTTTTACCCGGACGGAGTTTCAACAGCATATATTTATAACGATATAGCTCTTAAATTTAAGGAGAGAGGTTATGAGGTCGTTGTGCTTACATCAACACCTCATAATAATGTTGTTGAAAATGAACTTAAGATACATCCGTTCAAACGTAAATTATGTGGGCTTTATTTTGTAAGTGATTATAATGGCATAAAAATTATACATGTACCTCAGAAAAAATTTAAAAGCACAGATTTGAGACTTCTTGGCTTTGTTTACTGGCACATTGTATCATTTTTTCTCGGTATATTTGAAAAGAAAATAGACATCATTTTATCTCCATCTCCGCCATTGACTATCGGAATAGTCAATATTATTCTGGGTAAGTTGAAAGGAAGTAAGGTTATCTATAATGTACAGGAAGTTTATCCGGATTTATTGATTGAAGGTAAAGGGTTAAAGTCAAAAGGAGTTATATCCATATTACAATGGTTGGAGAAGTTTGTTTACAATCATTCGGATTCTGTTACAACAATTGATAAGGTCTTATATGACACGATTATCAATAGGTTTAAAGATAAATCGAAGTTGCATATCATACCAAATTTTGTTGATACCTCCATATTTAAGCCAATATCAATAGATAAAATAACAGTTGATTCTAATTATTTCCCTGTTACTGATTCCCTAAAGTTGATGTATGCAGGTAATATCGGATATGCACAAGATTGGAAATTATTAATTGAAGTTGCGTCTCAGATTATTAATGAAAATATTGAGTTTTTTGTTATTGGTGATGGGACAATGAAAGATTATTTAGAGGATGAAATTAAGATTCGCAACTTACGTCATGTTCATCTTGTTCCATATCAACAGAGAGAATCAATGCCTTCATTAATGGCATATTCCGATCTTCAATTTATATTTATGTCTCCGGAAACTGATGGACACGGATTTCCATCAAAAGTATATACAATTATGGCTTGCGCCAAACCTATGCTTGTGTGCTCAGGTGCAAATACTCCAATTGTGAATTTTCTAAAAGACAAAAACTGTAGTTTCCTAATCGATGAAAGTGATTTTAGTAAGAAAACGGATCAACTTGTAAAGGTGCTTATGTCGATTGATAGGGTAGAATTAATGGGAATGGGAGCTAGAGGGTTTAATAATATTAATTTGAGTTATTCAAAAGAAATTGTTACAGATAAGTATATTGGCCTTGCCGAATCTTTATTAGAATGAACATCTTTATTAAGCCGTTTAATATGTGTAAAACAATGAAACAGTAAAAAAAAACTTGTATCTTTGGCGTCGTTAAAATTCTATGTTAATGAATCTATACATACAAACACTTGCAGCTTTTTTATTAAGTTCGCTGTTCGTCTATATATTAATCCCTGCTATTGTTCGACTTTCTATTGCAAAAAAACTTTTTGATGTACCAAATGAACGCAGAGTGAATAAAACTGTCGTTCCTAATCTGGGTGGTATAGCTCTTTTTGCAGGGATTAGTATATCATCGTTATTATGCGTTCAAGAGATTGCTTTTACTGATTTACGCTATATTGTGGTAGCCATGATCATCATGTTTTATACAGGCCTAAAAGACGATATTTTGATGATTACGGCCAAGAAAAAATTTCTGGCTCAAATATTGACTGCAATCATTCTCGTTGTACTTGGAAATATTCGTATTACAAATCTGCATGGAATTTTAGGGCTTAATGAAATAAGTTATGTCTGGAGCTCATTATTGAGCGTGCTGATTATTGTGGCGATCATTAATTCTATCAATTTAATTGATGGTATTGATGGATTGGCAGGAGGTCTTGGCGTTTTGATCTCAGCATTTTTTGGCTCGACATTTTTAATGGATGGGCTTTTTGAGTATGCTATTTTGAGTTTCTCCATTACAGGTGGTTTGATTTCATTTTTAGTTTTTAATGTTTTTGGTAAGGAAAACAAGATATTTATGGGAGATACAGGAGCTTTGTTGCTTGGTACTCTTTTCTCGGTATTAGCCATTAGATACAATGAGTTTGCTATAACTTCGAATAACTGTTTGTATTCACCGGCATTGTCTTTTGCTGTTCTTTCTGTCCCAGTTGTTGATATGGCAAGAGTTTTTTGTGTTAGGTCTATTCAAGATAGATCACCTTTTAAGGCCGATATGAGCCATATTCATCATAAATTGTTAAGATTGGGCTTTTCTCAAAGGAAATCTGCAGCAACTATCATATCTATGAATATTCTCATTGTATGTTTGGTCTATTTTTTACGAGATTTGGATATTCATATTTTGCTTGTAATGATTGTCCTGCTGGAACTGCTTTTTACATTTTTGGCTGATTTTGTGATTGGCAAAAGAATTAAAAAACAGATCTGAATAGGTTTATTGAAGCATATTCTATATTTGATGTTTGTCACTTGATTTCTACCATTAATTCTTACTCAAATGAATATTTTGATTACTGGTATTCATGGTTTATTGGGATCTTGTTTGGTCGATGTGTTTAAGGAAAAGAATGTTGTTTATGGTTTGGACTTTGATGCGACTGAGAAGGATGGTGTTCGTAAGGTCTTTACAAATAATGAATTGAA
>JALNXZ010000328.1 GCA_023230125.1 Bacteroidales bacterium
GTGTTGCCCGTTAACGAAGGAATAATATTCTTCTCCGTATTGATTTCCATGAGTGAAAGCAACTTCAATGTCTTCACCTTGCAGATGTATAATTGGATATAGCGGCTCGGAAGTCATGTTTTCATTCAGTAAATCGACCAATCCGTTACGTGACATGAATTTTTTGTCGTTGTAGTAGATGATTAATCCGGAATTCAGGAAAACATAATTTTTAAGCAAAGACTCTATATATGCATCTTGATATTCGTAATTTGGGAAAATCCTGATATCGGGCATAAACTCAATCAGCGTCCCGTTGCTTTCTTTAGTCGCCTCTTTGTGTGTTTCATTTGTAATGATGCCTCTGCAGAATTCTACTTGTTTGGTCTCTCCATCACGGAAACTTTGTATGCGGAAGAAAGAGGCGAGTGCATTGACTGCTTTGATACCTACTCCGTTCAATCCCACAGATTTCTTGAAAGCTTTGGAATCATACTTGGCGCCAGTGTTCATCTTGGATGCGACATCCAAGACTTTGCCCAATGGTACTCCGCGTCCATGATCGCGTACAGAAACAAATCCTTCCTTCACAGTGACTTCAATGGTCTTGCCAAAGCTCATCATGAATTCATCGATGCTGTTGTCCAGAACTTCCTTTAGTAAAACGTAAATTCCATCATCTGCCGAGTTTCCATCTCCAAGTTTTCCGATATACATTCCCGGACGGCGACGAATATGTTCCTGCCATTCAAGCGTAATGATATTATCATCCTCGTAACTCCCGATAGTGGGTGGTGTTGCGATCAGTTCTTCCATAGATTGTAAAAATATTTCTGAGGTCGTTTCGCAAATGTACAAAGAAACTGTCTAAAATGATACTCTTACATTTTGAAAAAACTTTTTTGTCTTTGTTCTCCGGATTTAATTTAGAGATGGATTCGCTTCCTGACGAAATTTGTCGATGGACATGACAAAAGAAGGTCGACTTTTAAAACTCCTTGATATAGACTCTGCGGGAACGGTGATGCCGAGGGTTGAATTCGGACCATAACACCTGGATGCGTCCGTTCTCTTCCAACTCTGGATTCGTTTCTGCCAGTTTATATCCGTTCTTGATGAAAATGGGGACCAAGTCTGCAAAGATCAGTGCATTTAAGCCTTTGCCCTGGTAGTCGGGGTGAATACCCATCAGATATAAGTCGACAACATCATTTTTATGAAGTGCCTTGAGTAGGTGGATAAAGCCAAACGGGAAGATATTTCCTTTTGTCTTTTGAAAAGCTTTGCTCAGAGAAGGAATGGCAATACCCATACCGACTACATTGTCGTCTTTGTCTATAATTAGGCTGATCAAATCCGGACGAACAAAGGACAGATACATCTTGATGTAATAATTGACCTGTTTGTCTGTTAAAGGTGCAAAACCGTAAAGGACATCATAGGTGTCGTTCCAAAGCTTAAAGATTTTTTTTCCGTATCTTTTTATCAACGCATTGGCAGTCTTGAATTTTACGGTATGCAAATTGTATTTTTGGGAAACAATGGTTGCCATTCGGGCGTGTCTGTCCGGAACTTGGTCAGGAATGGTTATTTGATATTCTTTCCAGTCTACATCTTTATGAAAACCAAGATTTTCTAGATGTTTGGGGTAATAAGGGTAGTTGTAGATGGTGGCGAAAGTTCCCATTTCTTCAAAGCCTTCAATCAACATGCCTTCGTGGTCCAAATCAGTGAAACCCAATGGACCCTTCAAAGCCTTCATGCCTTTTGCTTTTACCCAAGCCTCTGCTGTGTCAAGTAACGCTTTTGTGACTTCCTGGTCATCAATCACGTCAAACCATCCAAACCGTCCATGTTCCTGTTTCCACCATTTGTTGGTGTCATGGTTGATGATGGCAGCTATGCGACCGACAATTTCTCCGTCACGAATCGCTATGAATCTGGCTGATTCGCAGAAATCCAACGCTGGATTCTTTTTTGGATCAAAAGTGTTGATCTCGTCATAGGTGAGGGCGGGAACGTAATAAGGGTTTCTTTTATAAAGTTTTAGGGAAAATTTGATAAATGCTTTCAGCTCCTTGGCTGTCTTAACTTCTTTAATTTCTAGGCTCATGGCAATAAAAATGGTTAGTAAATGATTACCTCCAGGATAGTTCCTCTTATATACGATATTTCGGTTCTTACAAAAAAGACCGCTCAAAGATATAAAAAAAAGCCGTTTCTCTTTCGAGAACGGCCTTTTTTTGCGTTAATCAGGATTTTAACGTCTGATGCCCAAATCTTTAATCAAAGAACGATACTTTTCAATATCTTTTTCTTTCAGGTAGTCGAGTAAACGACGACGCTTGCCAATGATTATTCTCAGTGCATGTTCTGTGCTATGATCTTTGTGGTTTGACTTGAGATGCTCAGTCAAATGGCTGATACGGTAAGAAAACAATGCTATCTGGGACTCGGGAGAACCAGTGTCAGTGTTAGACTTTCCGTATTTACCGAAGATTTCCTGCTTTTTCTCTGGATTTAAATACATAAAAAATGAGTTATTATTGTGAGTTGAATCAAATAAGGGCACAAAAATAGACAATACTTTTGTAAAAACAACGATTTTCTGCAAAAAAACAGCTACTTTTGTGCCCACAAAGGTT
>JALNXZ010000022.1 GCA_023230125.1 Bacteroidales bacterium
TGTTCCACTTTCTGTGCAAAATAGTTGTAGGAAATAATAGCCAAAGCACCTGTTCCAATACCGGAAGCAGTGTTAATAAGTGCTTCAGAAATCGCAGTTGACAATGCAAGAGAATCAGGAGAACCTTCTTGACCCAGAGCAGAGAATGCGCGAATCATACCAAGTACAGTTCCAAAAAGACCGAACAAAGTACCAAGGGTGGAAATAACAGCGATAGTAGATAAATTTTGTTGCATGGTCGGCATTTCCAAGGCTGTTGCTTCTTCAATTTCTTTTTGAATAATGGCAGCTTTTTCATCATTGTTCATACCTTCAATCTTTTCTACATCCTCATATCTGATTAATCCAGCATTCAGTATACTGGCAACAGTACCTTTTTGTATGCTACACATTTCACGAGCACCGGCGATATCACCCTCTGCCAGTTTAATTTTTACATTCTGAACAAATTTTGTTTGATTTGCTTTACCTTTCATTCTGCCAAATGCAAATGCACGTTCAACAGAAAGAGTCAGTACGGTCAACATTAACGTAAGGATGATAGGTACAACGAATCCACCTTTGTACATAGTTGCAAAAAAGTTACCTGGAAGCGGAGCCCCTTTTTCATTAAAGCCAGAGGGATTACCACAGACGAATAAGAAAAAACAGGCAGCAACAACAGCACAACCGAAAATGACCAACGCAGCTGATACATTACGAGTTTTCTTGACCTTCTTTTGTTTTTTGGTTTCCATAATAATTAAAATGTTTGTTTTTTATAATTGATTGATTATTTCATTGGCTCTTAAGCACTAATGTATATCCTCCATATTCATCGTCAATCCTCAAATGGCAATATGATTATGCGAAAAACGATACATACTTCTCCATATGATTTGGGTTTGCAAATATACAAATGGATTTCAGCAGATTTACTTTTTTCCTAATTATTATTTGCAAATAATTGTTAAAGGTAATATAAAAAAGCCTTTTTAATACAAAAAAACGGCATATTTAAAGCTTTATAAGTTCATAAAATATTATATATTCTTGAATTAAGTATTAACGGATTTTTATTTAAAGAAATTTAGAAAAAGGTAAGGCTATTTCAACGACATAATAACAGCCCTTAGGAAGTCTCCCCAAATATCATTTTTTTGCCACGATTCCCTATTGGTATAGAACAGTATAACCAAATCGTTTTTCGGATCAATCATATACTCTGTTCCATAATAGCCTTTCCAGTAAAGTGAACCTGCCGTTTTCATCGTACGTGCAAAAGTCTCTTCCGTAGCAATTTCCAGACCAAGGCCGAATTCATAATTACCCTCAGCTCCAAAAAGTTGGTCAATACACATTTGCTCAACTGTCTTCTTAGATAGAAGTCTGTTCTTATGATAAATGCCTTTATCGAGAATCATCTGACAAAGGTGTGCATAATCTTCAATAGTACCGCTCATACCGGCACCACCTCCGAAATACAATTTGTTCTGAGCCAGTGGATAAAAACGAGATATGGGATTTGTAGTAAGTGTCACAGGAGCATCATATTCAGGTTTCTGATACAAAGGTACCAAACGGTCAAATTCCTTTGGTGGCAGATAAAAATAGGTATCCTCCATATCAAGAGGATCCAATACCCGCTTTTTGATCAATGAATCCAGACGCATTCCGGAGATGACTTCTGCCAAATGGCCAGCTACATCCAAACTGAAACCATAGGTAAAGCCGTTCCCCGGATCGTGTTGAAGGGGAAGTTTAGCCATACGTTCCACGGCTTCTTTCGTCGTTACCTGCTCCGCATAATTAATTATTTGCAGATCCTGATCATAAGTGTTATACCCCAATCCGCTACTATGACTCAATAACTGACGGATGGTTATGTCACCATCGGCTGGTCTGGTAACCAAGTTGTTTTCAGCGACAGTACCAGAAACATAGACTACCGGGTTTGAGAACTCAGGCAAGAACTTCTTCACAGGATCTTCCAAACTAAACAAACCTTGTTCATATAATGTCATCAGAGCAACAGTCGTAATCAGTTTAGTCTGAGATGCCATGCGAAAGATGGCATCCTTTTTCAATTTCTTGTTATTTTCACGATCGGCGAATCCGAAAGATTTATAATAAATTGATTTCCCATGGTATGCCACATAACATACAGCAGAAGGAAGGACTTCATTTACAACTGCATTTTTCATCAACCTGTCAACATTTTTATCCAACCGGTGCAGGTCTATCACGGTTTTAGCCGGAGGAACATTTTTTGCCTGCTTATTGAAGGCCTGGAGGTCTGATCCGGATAAAATAAAACAAAGTAACATCAGAGAAAAAAGCGACAGTCTCATAGATTGTTTTTTTTAAGGTTACCTTTTTAGAAAAGCGCAAGAAATATACAGCTTATATTTCCACCAATAATGTAGTTAAATAGTCCCAAAATCTTTCAACACTGGCAATTTCTACTTTTTCATCCGGAGAATGTGGGAACGAAATGTTAGGTCCGAATGAAATCATATCCATTTTACCGATGGCATCCTGTATGATTCCACATTCCAGACCTGCATGAATGACATTCACATTTGGCTTTTCTCCGAATTTTTCTTCATATATTCTTACCATGAGATCTTTTATAGGAGATTCCAGATTTGGCTGCCATCCTGGATAATTCCCAGATTCTGTAACTTTGGCACCAGCCAATGAAAAACAACTCTGAAGTGATGAGGCCAAATACCTCTTCATGGATTCAGTAGCACTTCTGATCAAGAACTGACAAATAATCAATCCTTCTTTGGATTCACAGATGGCTAGATTGGAGGAAGTTTCAACGATGCCAGAAATACCCGGGATCATTCGAAAAACACCGTTATGGGCGGCTTCGATGGCGTTAATCACATCATCTTGAACGTCTTCAGGTATCAGTCCTAATGGCAAGTCCACCTGATCAATTGTAAAATATAACTGGTTTTCAATGCCCTTATATTCTTTGTTGATTTGATCTTCATAATCAGATACGGCCTCTGCCAAATCAGCCAAACCGGCTTCAGGAATGGTCACAATAGCATAAGCCTCACGCGGAATGGCATTTCTGAGCGATCCGCCGCCAAAAGAGGCCAGACGAACTTCGTTTTCTGACACAGCCATTTTTAAAAAGCGGAAAAGCAACTTGTTGGCATTTGTCCTGCCCAATATGATATCCAAACCTGAATGACCACCCTTGAGTCCTTTCAGGTTTAACTGGACAGCGATGTCACCTTCAGGGACAGGAGTATTTTTTTCATATTCAAACTCAGCAGTCAGATTTATCCCACCAGCGCAACCGACAAAAAGGTCGCCTTCATGTTCTGAATCCAGATTGACTAGAATTCGACCATCAAGTTCACCAGCCTTCAGACCAAAGGCTCCATACATACCAGTTTCTTCATCAATGGTAAAAAGTGCTTCTATCGGTCCATGTTTGATTTCGCTGGATGCCAACACAGCCATGGCTGCAGCAACGCCTATTCCATTATCCCCGCCCAAAGTCGTTTCGTTTGCTTTGACCCAACCGTCTTCTATTCGTGCACAAATCGGATCTTTTTCAAAATCATGTTGAACATGATTGTTTTTTTGAGGAACCATGTCCAAATGTGCTTGAAGAACAATACCAGGCTTATCTTCCATACCAGCTGTCGCCGGTTTTTTTATCAGGATATTTCCAGCTTGATCTTTTACCGTTTTTAAACCCAAATTCATACCGAAATTGAACATAAAATCCTGAATAGGGCTCATGAATCCTGAGGGACGAGGTATTTGTGTCAAATCTGAAAAATACCCCCAAAGTGTTTTTGGATTCAATTGTCTAATAATTTCTGCCATTACATCATCAGTTTAAAATACCGAAATAATTGATTTACGGTTTTTTTATAGCCGTGTTACTTACAAAGATACAAATATGATGGGAAAAATATCCAGAAACTATTAAAAAACAATTAGTATCATCACTCAAATGGGAATAATCCAATAGTTTACTAGACAGGTAAAATATTCAGTACATTCAGAAATAGTAAGATTAAATTATTTTAGTTCAATTACGGAGCGACGTTTATTTTTATTCAGTACAGAAATCCATATATAGGCTATAAGTCCTGTCAATAGCGTGACCACTGTTTGCAGGCCATGGATTACAAAAGCAAAGACACAAGCATCCGGTTCCGAAATGCCATAAAATACAAGGGTGTAGATCACCATGAAATGATAAGCCCCTATTCCACCCTGTACAGGTGCCACCACGCCAAAAGATCCCATCACAAAACCGCTCAGCATAGCAAGAACACCCAGTGGAACGTCAAAAGAGAAGAAATACTTGCCAATGTAAAACATCAGAAAGTATATCAGCCAGATCAACAAAGACCAAAAGATGAAAAGGAACGGACGTTTCAGAGTCATGATGCTTTTCATGCCTTCCCAGATTTTCTGCATAAATCCGCTGATTTTTTCATAAAAGCTAAAATGACGAATCCGTTTCCGAAAAGCGACAATTAAGATAACGACAGTCAACAATCCACCCCAGATGGCAGGAGATGTCAGCATTCCAATCAATTTATCCAGAGATGAAGGATTTTCTATGAAAAAATTCTTGAAAAAGCCCATTTGAAACAAAATGGTGGCCAAGGCTATCACAAGCAGGAAAATTACATCAACAGCCCTTTCTGTGATGACGGTCCCCAACGTTTTGGTAAAAGAAAGACCGTCTGACTTTTTCAAAATCCCACAACGAGCCACCTCCCCTGCACGTGGGAACAGCAAGTTGGCTGCATAAGCGACATAGACTGACAGGATGGTCAACTTAAGCCTTCCACCCGGGCAAACCGGTTCAATAAGCTGGTGCCAACGAATGCCACGGATAAGATTACTTAATACACTCAGGAAAAAAGAAAGCAGAAACCACTCATAATGAATTCCCCCATGAAAGACATTCATCAGTTCCGAGTAATCCATATCCCTATAAACCCACCAGAACAACAACACAGCCAAAGCTAAAGGAAGCACAATCTGGAGGACTTTTTTTATTTTTTTCATTCCTAACTAACTTTCAATTTAAATGTTTACTTTTGCGCTGCTTCGATCTTATTTGAAGCACACAAATGTACTAATTTTTTCTTACCGAGGTGGATGACGATTGTAAAACCAAAAAAATCACTTGGACAACATTTCCTAAAAGATTTGAATGTTGCCGAACGCATCGCGCAGACGCTTGATGCCTATCAAGGTATGCCGATCCTTGAAATCGGGCCTGGTATGGGCGTTCTCACCCGTTTTTTATTGGATTTCGGACATGACCTGAAAGTGGTTGAACTTGACCGCGAATCGGTCGCCTACCTGGAGGAACACTATCCTTCCCTGGCTGGAAAAATCATTTCAGCTGATTTTCTTACACTGGATTTATCAAAACTCTATCAAGAGCCCTTTTGTGTCATCGGCAATTACCCGTACAACATTTCTTCACAGATTTTTTTTAAGGTACTCGAGCATAAGAATCTGATACCTTGTTGTTCCGGCATGATACAAAAAGAAGTTGCCATGCGAATCGCTTCAAAACCTGGGAAAAAAGCCTACGGTATCCTGAGTGTTCTTTTACAAGCTTATTACGATATTGAATATCTTTTCACCGTTGATGAACATGTTTTCGATCCCCCGCCCAAGGTTAAGTCTGCAGTTATCCGTCTCACGCGCAATAAAACGACAAGTCTGGATTGTAATGAAATATTATTCAAACGAGTCGTCAAGACCGGATTTAACCAAAGACGAAAGACCCTGAGGAATTCGCTAAAACCTTTGTTGGGAAATGACTGTCCGGTCACCACTGATCCTATCTTCAGTCTTCGACCCGAGCAGTTATCTGTAGAACAGTTTGTAACACTGACAAATATGGTTTCTCCTTATGTAGGAGAACTTGGCTAAGCAAATCCATGTGAGTGGGTATTTTGCCTAAAGAAAGCGTTCAGAACAAAGTTTTAACTCAGCACTGGTTTTATCCGATGCAAAAAACAAACGCCATGGCCGATATTAAATTATTTTATCACGAAGGTGGACGAATCAAAGTCAGCCGCAGTCTGGAATTCCTAAAAAAAACACCAATAGAGAATTTTCTCTGGATAGACCTTCATGATGTAGATGATGAGGTTGAAGATCAGTTGGAAGATTTCCTAAAGATTTATATCCAAGAAGAAGAAGAAATGGAAGAAATCGAGATGTCTTCCCGCTTCATAGAAACGACCGATACTTTGGTGGTTAACTCTCACTTCTTGCTACCCAATTTCGAGCTTGAAAATGTTTCTTTCATCATGAAGAACGATATACTGGTAACTGTACACAGCGAGGATCTTAGTTCTTTCAACGAAACAACAAAAAAGCTTTCCACCAACCCAAGGAACTATCCTACCGGATACCACGTAATGGTGGCAATCATGGAAATGCGGGTGGAAAAAGACGCAGACCTCATTGAAGACATTATCGACAAAATTACCGTCTTGAGCGATACACTCCGCGACGCTGACGAAGGTGTATTGATGGATATCACCGAGCTTCAGGAACAAATCATGCAAGTCCGCCAAAATATCATTGAAAAGCAGCGAGCCCTTTCAAACCTGCTGCGATGTGAACTCATGCCCACGGAACTTTATTCCAAATTGACGATAGTTCTAAGAGACGTCACCTCGTTGATTGAACACACAAAATTCAGTTTTGAAAGGTTGAATAACATGCAAGAAATCTTCATGGGGTTAATCAATGTTGAACAAAATAAAATCATAAAAATTTTCACCATCGTTTCTGTGATTTTTATGCCTCCAACATTGATTGCCAGTATTTTCGGACAAAATATACCGAATATGCCTTTTACTTCTAATTCAGGTGGGTTTTGGATATCAATCGGATTGATGTTCGCTTTTTCAGGGGTAATATTGTTATACTTCAAGCATAAGCATTGGCTATAAAGCAAAAAGTTGATAAACTATAATGACATTACCAAAACTTTTTCTTTAATTTGTAATTGCCTCTTTTCGAGGTAGATTTAACGTAAAAATATATTGATTATGGACACAAAAGAAACCAACCAGCTGCCTCAGAAAGCAGAGTTGGAAGAAACTCTCACCGACGCTGCCATTGTGACAGCTGATAACCAACAAACCGAAAGCGAAACCGAAGCTTCTGAGATTGTCAAAACAAAAACCAAAAGGGTTACAAAAGCCAAAGTATCTGAAAAGGTAGAGGATTCAAAAGAAGAAAAAGCAGCTCAGGAACCAAAGAATCCAGAAGAAGAGACAGCAGCTCAGGAACCAAAGGTTTCAAAAGAAGAAGAAGCGACAGTCCAGGAATCTATAGCAATAGAAGTTTCGGAAGAGACAAAAGAAACTTCGCCCCAATCCCAACATGTGTTCGGTACAAAAAAGGAAATCATCGATACGTTTAAATCGTTGGTCGAGAACTCCAATGCAGATATAAAAGAAAAGGTTGATGCACTGAAACAATCTTTTTACAAAATACATAAACAGGAAATTGAAAATGCACGCAAAGCTTATGTGGAAGCAGGAAACGCCATTGAAACTTTCAAAGCAGAAGAAGATTCCCTGGAAATCGATTTTAAAACATTACTTGGAAATTGGCGTGAAAAACGTGCTGAAAGACTAACAGAACAAGAGAATCAGCGCAAATCGAATTTCGAAAAGAAAAATCAGATTGTTGAAGACATCAAATCCTTGACCGATAGCACAGAAGACATCGGCCGTAACTTCAACGAATTCAAAAGGCTTCAACAATCATGGAAAGAGATTGGCTCCGTACCGCAAGAACAGGTCAATGAGCTTTGGAAGAGATATCAGATGCAAGTTGAGCGTTTTTATGACCTCCTTAAAATCAACAACGAATTCCGTGAATATGATTTTAAGAAGAACCTTGAAATCAAGAGCAATTTATGCGAAACAGCCGAGAAATTGGCAGAAGAAACCGATGTTGTCATTGCTTTCCGCCAATTGCAAAAACTTCATGAAGAATGGCGTGAAACAGGACCTGTTGCCAAGGACTTCCGTGAAGATATTTGGAATCGCTTCAAGAATGCCTCAAGC
Source organism: Bacteroidales bacterium (assembly GCA_023230125.1). GTDB lineage: Bacteria > Bacteroidota > Bacteroidia > Bacteroidales > UBA1402 > UBA8389. The sequence continues at coordinate 8,085 of JALNXZ010000022.1, forward strand.
GTCATCAATAAAAATCATCAGGGATTCTTTGAACGTCTCAAAACCATCGAAAACGAGAATCTTAACCAAAAGACCGCCATTTGCGAAACCATAGAAGCCATTGATTTGATACAATTGAAATCCTATAAAGACTGGGATGCCAAAACAGCAGAAATCATTAGTTTGCAGGAGCAATGGAAATCCATCGGATTTGCGCCTAAAAAGGTCAATATAAAGATTTTTGAACGTTTTCGCATAGCTTGCGACAATTTTTTTCGTCAAAAAAGTGAATTCTATAAGGCATCCAAAGATGTCCTGAATCAAAATCTAGAAAAGAAAAAGGACCTTTGCGAAAAAGCGGAAGCCCTCAAAGATAGCAATGATTGGAAAGCGACTTCCGACATACCTATTCAGATTCAGAAAGAATGGAAAACCATTGGTTCTGTTCCCAAGAAATTTTCAGACAGTATTTGGAAACGTTTCATTGTTGCCTGCGATTTCTTCTTCGAACAAAAAGAAAAGAATGCCCCTTCCCAAAAAAACGAGGAGCAACGCAATCTAACCAATAAGAAAGAATTGATTGAGCAACTCGAATCCATCACAGCTGAAACCCCTGAAGAAGAGGCGCAGAAACTTATACATGAACTGTCCACCAAGTGGATTGGCATAGGCCATGTCCCCTTCAAGGAAAAAGACAAGATATACAAGGCATGGCATGAAGCCTTGGATAGTCAAATGGAGCGTTTTCATTTAGACAAGAGCAACCGCAGGCTGAACAACTTCCAGCACAATCTAGAAGACATGAATGAAAGAAGCCAAGGAAAAGTGTTACATGAGCGCGAACGTTTATTGCGTCAGTTCGATAACCTGACTACTGAAATTAAGACATCAGAAAACAACATAGGCTTTTTCACCACGACCAAATCATCAGGGGATGGACTTCTTGACGTGATGAAAAATAAAATTGAAGAGCTCAAAGATGAACGCGATTTGATATACAAGAAGATTAAAATGATAGACGATCAACTTTAATACCGTATCTTACCACAATACAGCCCGTACAGACTGCCTTTGAGAGAAGGAAACTTTGCGGGCTTTTACATTATCCGTTTATTTCCGTATCAGACTGATAAACTCCTCCCTCGTCTTAGCCTGTTGGAAAACCCCAGTAAAATCGGAGGTCATTGTAATAGAATTCTGCTTTTCAATCCCACGCATCTGCATGCATAAGTGCTTAGCCTCAATAACGACCATCACACCAAGAGGATTAAGCGTTTCCTGAATACAATTCTTGATTTGGGTAGTCATCCTTTCCTGAATTTGCAGACGACGGGCAAAAATATCAACCACACGAGCAATTTTGCTCAATCCCGTGATATAATTGTTTGGAATATAAGCCACATGTGCTTTGCCATAAAAAGGCAACATATGATGTTCACACATCGAATAAAAATCAATATCCTTAACGATGACCATCTGACGGTATTCTTCTTTAAACATCGCTGATTTGATTACTTCCTCAGGATCGATGTTATAACCATAAGTCAAGAACTGCATGGATTTGGCGACCCGCTTAGGTGTCTTCAATAATCCTTCCCTGTCCGGATTCTCACCAAGAAGGCGCAGAATTTCCAGATAATGCTTTGCCAATTCTTCCTGAACCGGATTTGTTTCAGTAGCCAAAATGACTCTTTTATCTATCATTTTATTGAACTTTTACCTGTATCTTTTCTTTTACAATAGACATTTCTCTGCCAAATGAAGGAAATGTATGGCGCAATTGCTCCAAGATATGTTGTGCATCCTGATAAGTCTGAAAATCGCCAACCCTTAAGCGCCAGAAAGGTGCGTTATATTTCACATAAGTGGATAATTCAGGATAAGCAACCTTCACATCAGTTTCTTTACGAAAAGCTTCGTTCTTTGAAACCCTTTGATTGTTTCCGGAAAAAACCAAAATGCGCCAACCGGAAATTTGTATATATCGATGCTCATCACTTGATTCCATGGAGGTCGAAGCCTCCATATCAGGTCTTCCGATCTTGACAGCAATCTGCTCATCCTGAATAATCTTCACATAACCCTTACCTGGTTCATGTTTGTTGATTTTATCAACAATATTCTCATATTGTCTGATAGAGACATTCTCTTGCGCCAACAACAAGGTCGGAAACAACATCAGCAAACATAGTGACCTAAAAGACTTCATGTAGACATGAATTTTAAAGTAGAATGGTTAATCCAAGTATTGCAAAAACAAAAGTACAACTTTTTGATTTGTAATTCTGCTAATCTAGCTGAAAAAGAAAAAAAGGATGACATCCCAGCAAGGAATGCCATCCAAAAGTTTAACCAAACAATAAATATTAAGCTAAAACACCTAATTGGCTCAAAACAGAGTTCATATTACGGACTGCAGCTGCACTTTGGTCAAACAAGGCTTGTTCTTCAGCATTCAACTTAAAGTCAACGATCTTTTCAACACCACCCTTACCAATAATACAAGGAACGCCTATGCAAATATCGCTTTGACCGTATTCACCTTCCAGATAAACACAGCAAGGAATAACTTTCTTCTGGTCATGCAGAATTGAAGCCACTAGGTAAGAACATGCTGCACCAGGAGCATACCATGCAGAAGTCCCCAACATTCCTGTCAGTGTAGCACCGCCAACCATGGTGTCAGCAACAACTTTGTTTAAAGTGTCGGCATCCAGAAGTTGAGAAACCGGAACACCTTTGTAGGTAGCAAAACGAGTTAAAGGTATCATGGTCGTATCTCCATGACCACCAATCACTGTACCGTTGATTTCGTTGATATTGGCATTGAGAGCCTTGCTCAAATAGCACCTGAAACGAGCACTGTCCAAAGCACCACCCATACCGATTACACGGTTCTTGGGAAGTTTTGTATCTTTAAGTGACAAATAGGTCATTGTATCCATAGGATTACTAATGACAACCAAAATAGCATTTGGAGAATATTCCAAAAGCTGATCAACGACAGATTTAACGATACTGGAATTGACACCGATCAAATCTTCACGGCTCATTCCAGGTTTACGTGGAATACCTGAAGTGATTACCACGACGTCTGAATTTGCACTTTGCTTGTAATCGTTTGTGCAACCACTGATTTTAGTATCAACGCCAAGACATGTTGCAGCCTGCAACATATCCAAAGCTTTACCTTCAGAAATACCTTCTTTGATATCCAACAACAAAACTTCATCGGCAACCCCATTGTTTGCCATTACATTTGCACAGGTAGCGCCAACATTACCTACACCTACAACCGTTACTTTTGACATAAATAATTTATTACGTGTTTAACTAATTCAATCGAAAAATAATTTCCCAATCATGAAAATTGTTTAGCATGACAAAGGTACTAATAATCCAGATTAAAGAAAATTTTCTTTAATTCATTTATGCAAAATTTACTAAATTCTTTTTCTAGAACATTAAAAAAAAACGTGGGGTAAGATTGCTAAAAATAGCGGATCCAATTTTATTAAAAAACAAAGTACTAAATATGTCTGCATACATCCTCAAGGATAGAATTATTGAGCAGAATTTTGTATTTTTGTACCAGTAATTCATAGACTTAAATTGATTCCTAAGGTTTCCGTTGGTCCGCAAATTCGATTTCAATATGCAAAACAAGACAAAAATAATCATAGGGATAATCATTCTCCTATTGATTGGAGGAATGACTTATTTATTTATCAGTCTGCGCAGTAAAGATGTTGTCATTAAAGAAATGACAAGACAATTCGACTTGGATAAAGAAGAACTTACTGACGAATATTCTCAGCTGGCACTACAATATGAAGGTTATGGGTTACGCATTGGAAACGACTCGCTGGCTACCATGCTTGATGCGGAAAGGTACAAAGTACAAAGATTGCTTGAAGAATTGAAAACGGTCAAGTCTACCGATACCAAGCGTATTAGCAAGTTAAAAAAAG
>JALNXZ010000329.1 GCA_023230125.1 Bacteroidales bacterium
TTGAGTGTGTGAAGTTTCATCTGAAAACTCAGGATGTGCATCTTCCAGTTCTTGTAAACGCTTTAATTTTGAATCATAATCAAAATCCAACATCGTTGGTGATGACAATACATAATAGTCGTAATTGGCACGATTTAATTCAAGACGCAAAACCTCAATTTCTTTTTCCGGAGACATAAAGTCGATGTTTATATGGACAAAAATACTAAAAAAACCAAAGGGAAATAAGCATACGTTTCAATTGTGACAAACTTTATATCTTTTTACAAAGTGCTTTCTTCTTAATCCGTGCAAAGATTGTATATTTGCCTTCAAAATCCGTATCATCAGGTATGCGCATCAATTTAAAGCCAATATTCTTCCTATTTTTGTTCGGAACTAGTCTGAATGCAACAGCCCAGAGAACAATGGAGAAACTTCCAGCATCAAGAGGCACCAACATGAATCAAAGCGATGTCCAGAATAGTGAAAACAATGATGAATCTCAATCTTCCTCCTCTGCTGAAGAGATAATTGTTGCGTCTAGAATTCGGACGTTGAAAATTGATGATTTTCTTGGAGAACGTACGGCTGTAGAGCCGGATACGCTACCACTCAATTTTCAGAATATAACTTTTGCAGAAAGGAACAAAACGCTTTCTTCAGAAAATCTTGGAAACCTCGGCTCTCCTTTTCTGACTAAAATATTTTCAGATCGCACAGGAAAGATACCTTTTCTGTTTATGCGTCCCTATGAGAACTGGATCAAAGCCCCGAATGAACAGCTTTTTTACAATACAACAACACCGTATACCTATATAAATTACCTTACGACCTTTGGAGATGAAACCTCTCAGGAAGAAGATTTCAAAGTGTTTTTCACCGTCAATGCCAACAAATACCTGAATGTGGGATTCGACTATGAAATTATTTATGCCAGAGGTTATTACAACAAGAATTCGACCAGAGACAAACTGGCAAATTTCTTTGGGAATTATCAAAGCCCCAGATATGAGGCATTTTGGAAACTCTCTAACTTCAATTTGGAGAATTTTGAGAACGGTGGAATCACCGATGATAGATACATCACCAAGCCCTTGCTGATGAGCGGAGGGTTGCAGGAATATGAAAGCCTGAGCATTCCTGTCGCTTTAGAGGATGCCAAATCTTTGGTGAAAAGCCGGAATTTTTTTTTCAACCACAAATATCACATCGGCTTTGAACGCACCACCATCAATAAAGACACGATAAATGCAAAAACAGCCAAAAACGACACCATCACAGAATTTGTACCAGTAACCAGCATCATTCACACTTTATATATCGACCAAAGTCGAAAAAGTTATCGTTCAACAAGTGCAAACTTGGCTTATTATGACAGTATCGCACATATTGATGACAGCTACACAGCAGACACCTGTTCCATGTTCCAAATCCGAAATACGCTCGGACTTTCCCTGAGAGAAGGCTTTCACCAGTGGGCTAAATTTGGACTGACCGCCTTTTTGGAACACGATTTCCGCCGATATACATCCTATTCTCCCACATCGGCACTTCGTGATACAGCCAACACTTTCAGCCGATTAAGCACCTACGACAAAAATCTCGTTTGGGCTGGTGGTGAACTTTCCAAACGCCAGGGATCTGTCTTGACTTATGACGCCTTGGCAAAAATCTGTGTATTTGGAGAAGACATAGGTGATTTTGAATTGAAGGGCAACCTGAATACGACTTTCAAGCTGTGGAGTCATCCCGTAAGCCTTTCTGCATCAGGTTATTTCAAGAATCTCCATCCGGATTATTTTCTGGAACATTATTATTCCAACCATTTCAGTTGGGACAATCACTTTATCAGAGAAAACAGGACGCGCATTAGTGGTATGTTAAATATTCCGGCTTTGGGTTTCATCGCCAATGCCGGTGTTGAGAATCTGACTAACATGGTTTATTTCAACAACGATGCGTTGCCTGATCAATATTCAGGAAACATTCAGGTTTTGTATTTCAATTGGAAACAACATTTGGGCGCAGGCATCATCAATTGGGATAACGATGCTGTTTATCAGCTTTCCAGCAATCAAACGATTTTACCCCTTCCCGACCTGACCGTTTATTCCAACCTATATCTGAAATTTCTTATTTCCAAGGTAATGACTTCTCAGATCGGTATCGATTGTCAGTACCATTCGGCCTATTACGCACCAGCTTACATGCCTGCGACAGGGCAATTCTATACTCAGCAAGAAACCAAAGTCGGAAATTATCCATTGATGAATGTATATGGAAATTTCCATTTGAAACGGATGCGTTTTTTTGTGATGTACGCACATATCAGTCGTTTATTTGCAGAGCCCAATTATTTCTCAGCACCACACTATCCAATTAATCCGTCCATCATCAAATTCGGCTTATCCTGGAATTTCTATGATTAAACAAACACATAGGGCATCTCTGATTTTATTGATCATTTTCACAGTTTTTTGGTCTGTGTTTGCCATCCTGTATGGTATTGACAGAAACAACAAGATGTCCAGTGACATGCCAAGAATCATCAAACGAGGCGTTATCAAAGTCTGTGGCGAAGAAGACCTCTTCAGCTTTTACACCGACCGGCATGGCTCTC
>JALNXZ010000330.1 GCA_023230125.1 Bacteroidales bacterium
CTCCGTCAAAATCATCATATTTAATCACAGCATCAACAAGACCATCGGCATTCCAATCCGCAATCCAAAGGTCACCATATTTGTCTGGTTGCTTACCCATTTCCAAATCTCCATCTTCATCAATGACCTTGACCAACATCGGTCTGTTTCTTTCATTATGACGAGGTTCGATATCGATAAACCATACTTCTTCCGGCTTTCCGTCACCATTCTTATCCACATAATGACGCTTGCCCGGCCTATCGGCCATGACTTTTTGTATCATGACCGTGTCGAGCTTGACAGCATCTCCAAAAACCTGTTCAAATGATTTCTGCTTTGCTATTTTTTTCTCGTCCTGAGCATAGACGTTTGTTGCCAGTAGCAATGCGAAAATTACCAACATATAAGTTGAAGTCAGTCGCACCTTAATCTTACTAATATATTTTGTTTCCATGGATATCTTAATTTTTATTTTTAGCAAAGCCCGCATTTTCGGTAGCCAGCACCATGCCGGCATTTATAATACTGTACAATCTGATTTTCAGGTTTATGGTTTTAATATACATCAATGGATGTATAACCTAAAAAAGCGAATCAAGTGTTTAAAAGTAAGCTATTTCTTCAAAATACGATACATTTTTATGTTCCCGTTGATAACAATCTTACAGAGATATAATCCATCGGCTAAGTTATTTGCGTTCCATTCAGCACTGTGTTTTCCTATACTACTCTGATTTTCATCAACAAGTCTTTTAATTAATTGGCCATAAAGATTATAAATTTCTATCATTACTTTTCCATCTTCCGGGACATTATAATCTATGGTAATGCTTGAAGAGAACGGATTTGGATAACATCTCGCACTAAATGCATTTGAAACTTCTTCTACAGATAAAGGAACATCATTATACAAATCTTTTATTTCAGCTGAAGATAATGCCTCATTGAAAATTTTCACTTCGTCTATAGCACCTATAAATGGAAGCTCCCAAGTAGTGGCTGTAGTTTGCCATTTTCCGATATGAACATTTCCTGTCGGAACAAATATGGTTGAAAATCCTGCAGCGACACTTGTACTTATAGTTCCGTTTATATAGATTTTCATCGTTGTTCCGTCAAACGAAACGGTAATGTAGGTCCATACATCTCTGGTTATAGTGGCTGTTGTTGTTAGCCATTTTGCATTAGCAGATGTTCCATCGTTACTTACACCAAAAGAAATTTTCCCATTGGCACCGACATATAAATTATAAGCTCTTTGATTGACACCTGTTCCGTAAAGCCATCTTTCTATGATTGTAGAAGTGGCTGTATTGGCACTTGCTTTTATCCAAGCGGAAAGGGTAATAGCACTTGTAATCGTATTCAAACTAGTTGAGCTTGGAATATTGACATAGCTATCAGTGAAATTCAATGCACTGCCTTTATTGCCGGTTGTCCAGGTTGGCGAGTTTATCAATGTCCCGGTATTAACATTCCCTGAATGATCAGTAGCAACATCACCCTCATTTTCGTTAAATTTCAAGTCGGCAATAAGACTGTTCGGATTGCTATTGATGATAAGTGTATCGACAACCGGTATTGACCAATCACCTCTATCATCTCTTACTCTAAAAGTGATAACATGGGTTCCTGCATTCAATCCCGAAAAGTCTGTATTTTCAGATGAACTGAAAATGCCATAAATATCCGAACGCCATTCGCAGGCAGCAACAGTACCATCGGTATCAGTTCCTGAACCTCTGAAAGAGACTACAGAACCATGTGTTGCCGGATTTGGAGTGATGCCCTCCATGACAGCTACAGGAAGAATGTTAGGAGTTACAGTACTGTCATATTCATTTTTGCCGATATCCGGATTAGAGTCAAAATAATACAAGGGACTTGTTACGTCTGTAACCATCGACACTGCAAGCATATCTTTATCAGTTCTGACAGGTGATATCTCTATTGTGCCCGCATCTCTGTATGCCTCCGCAGTCACGTTGTATTGTGCATCAAGAGATGGAGTTGTTGTTAGATTACCGGTACCTGGAAAAGTTGTTGTTCCATTATATGTTGAACCCCACCATCCGTTATTTGATAACACATGTTCTTTACCTGTATTAGCGTCTCCAACGTTCACTGTAGTATTGACAAACACATTGTTGCGCATATAGATATCGTAGAACCTTGAATAATTTGTAGTAACAGAACCTGAAAAATTGATACCTGAATTGACAAACGTATTATTGAATACTGCCCATACATTTCCCGGATCATCAACACCCAAGTCAGCTCCATTATACAATTTATCACTTTGATATATAGCATCACCTCCCACAAACAGGTTGTGATATACCTTATAATACTGGTTTTTTGCTCTTGAACCGGTAAAATGGTTGATACCGGTTGCTTCGTCTTCGTTGACGTTACCAATATATTGTGTATATGCAATGTCCAAAAATTGACAGTTTCGAATAGTTATACCTCCACGACGCATACTAATTGCACATCCGCCGGCATTGTTCCTGAATGTTACACCATCAAAAAGATGTCCGGTTCCACCGGAAGCATAACAGCCATGAATATGCCAACCCGGATTGACTTTACCGGTGTTGGTTATTGAACCCCCGATG
>JALNXZ010000023.1 GCA_023230125.1 Bacteroidales bacterium
TATCGGGTGAGTTTGATGAGAAAGACCAGATGTAAATTAGCCAGGCCTTTTTCGCAAAGGTCAAGGAACTGGATCGATTGCGAAAGGAAGTTGAATAAGATGGTATTTTTTTCCGTTTCGCGTAACGAACGATACAGCACTTCAGCCAGAAAAAGGGAGATGGCATTTTTCCCCGGATCGTAGGGGATACCGGAAAAATTATAGATGCTGCGGATTTCCTTAATGCGTTGTATTTGGTGGCTACCTTGATGGTCAGCCTCGATTTCGACCAGGGACAAAGGCTGGAAAAAGGCATTCTTCAAGTTTGATTTTTTTCTACGTGGCTTGGACGCCAAATAGCTCATTCTCCCAAAATCTTCCGTGTACAAATGAACAATGTTGGTGGTATCATTGTATGCCAGACAGTGAAGAACAATGGCTTTTATTTTTATAAGCATATCAATCCGGTAAAAGCAAGACCAGGTATCTAAAACATGACCGAACCTCCTACGACAGCGGTAAAACCATGTACAGCATAGGTGTTCCAGACTTCGTAGCGTTGATCGAGCATATTATTCAAATGCAAAAAGATCCCGACGTCTTTTGTCAGTTTGTAATTGGCACCGATGTTCAAATCGTTGATATTTCCCAGCTTCTTGCAGAAATGATTTTTGTCAGCTGCATATCGTTGGGCTTCCAACTGATAATCCAAGAAAAGATTTAACTTTTCGACGGGGGAGATATCTGCCCGGAGGCGTATTTCAAATCCAGGCTTGTACCATGCTTTGCGTCCGCAATCTTTTAACAGGTCATTGATGTCATTCGTCGAACTGAAGTTGAGGTAACGATTGAATTTCAATTCACCCTGTACAGTCAGCAAACTTCTGAAGGAATATAGACCATGCATGCCCAACTTGAGACGATTTGAGGTCATATACTTCACTGAGAATAAGTTACCATAGGTATCGTTGACTCCTTCAGTAGGGTCTGGGAATCCGTTGTAAAAGAAAGGTGCATCTTTGGTAACGTCATATCCGACCATCGGAGTGACACGAAGGCCGGGAAGCGGTTTGTATTCAATGTCTGCACTTAGGTCAAGGACTTTCCATGCCGTTTTTAACCGAATAGCAGGATCCAGATAGGGATTCATCTCGAGACCTTCACGGTAGGATTGGGGTTGAACGCCTCCATCTAGTCTTGCATGAAAGACAGCCCTGTTTCCAAGAGCTGTTGAGGCTGATGCGGTGATATTTGCCTTGACTCTTTCGCTTTCAAGGCTTGGAATGGCAAATTTTAAGCCTCCTGTCAGCACCCATTTCTTATAAGTCATTTTTGCGTAAGGGTTGAATTCAAACCAACGTCTGTCTTCAAAATCATTATTGATGTTATTTTCGTCGTAGGAAACGGTCTCATCTGCCGGCCAGCTGACTGGTGCCCTGTAGGTGAAGTTGCGCATTTTTGCATCAAGTCCAAGGTGGAAAAGCATATTCAGGTCATAGTTGAGGGCGGCATTGATGCTGAATTCCTTTTCGCGTCCGCCTTTTTCGTCAGTTGGTATTGTCTCTGATGTGACCCCTTTGCCTAATCTGAACAGGTGGCTTTCTGCATGAATAATATAAGAAAAAGGTTGCCCGATATCTTTGGATTTGATGTTGAATCCGATTTTAGTGTCCGAAGACCATTGGCTACTTGGTATGGATAGGGCGTTTCCAGGAAGTGAAAAGGTTCTCCAGGTACCATAATAGTTCCAGGCATTGTATTTTTCGCAGACATCAGCACCGAGTTCTGTGTTGGTCAGATGCAGCTTGTAGGAGGCGAGAAGCTTGTTGTTATTGAAATAGGATCTTTTTGTTTCTCCGGCTATATTTGTCAAATCTCCGAACACCGACCTGTTTTGAAAATTCACGTCCAGCGATTGCTTGTTTTGTCGCAAAAAGTTGACTTGTGCATCAGCCAAAAAGGTGCGGTGGCCTCCAATACCCAAGCGGACATATCCGAACTCTTCGCTGGCCGGGAAAGTTGTCTTGACACCGGCAGCCGGCAGCGGATTGTAATCTCCCACAATGGTGGTTGGGCTTTCGGTGATGGAAAAGTCCAACGGTTGTTTAACCATGCTGAACGTTTCAATATCGGGTGACGAAAGTATCTTTTCAGTGGATTCAATAGTGGGTTGGTATTCTTTTTCCAAAACCAGATCTCGCTGAATCAAAGTGTCTTTTTTCGCAGTTTGAGCTCTTATATTCGTCTGTGCGTTTAGGGAGGAGGCTATGACGCAGCCAGCGAGAATAAGTATTGTATAATAAGTTTTCATAATTATTTGATTCGTTTAGAGATGGCACTAAGACGAGTTGAAATCATTTCCTGAACGTCATTATTTACCTTATAATTTTCTTTTAAACTCAATAAATACTGCTTGGCCTGGAAGTCTTCCTTGCGATCAATATTGATGTCAGCCAACAAGATAAAGCATCTGGCCAGCCAATAGGATTGGGTGGTACCTTCTTTAATGAAATTCTGTATGTTCTTTTCGGCTTCTTTGTCAGACCCTTGGTTGTAGTAATACGCTGCCAGAAGAAAGCGGGCTTCTGCTCCGAATGCCGTCTGAACCTCGGCAGACAGGACTTCAAGGTCGGCTTTTGCTTTGTCTTCCTGTCCCAGTTTCAAACAGGACTTGGCACGATAATAGCGGGTTTCACGCTCAAGATCTGTATTTAAATCCCCCTCGCCGGTCAAAACATTTGCAGTTGCAACGGCATCCTTGTATTTCTCCTCGAAATACAAGCAACGGAGTTTTCCAAGCCTTGAAGCCATTCGGGTGTTTTTATCTGATGAGAGTTTTTCCATCAGTTCATATCCGGACAATGCTTTCTCATAGTCTTTATCGGCATAATAAGCATCGGCAACCAACTCAGCTGCTTCTAGCTGATATTTGTGGCCGTCTTGTTGGGCTACAAGACTGAAATGTTCCATGGCTTCTGCCTTTTTGCCATCAATCAACAGCAATTGGCCAAGGTTGTAATGACTTTCTGTCTTGAATGCTCCTGCTGGGAAGTCATTTAGATAAGCCTGAAGGCATTGGATGGCTGCTGTATTTTTTCCATCCATAAGCAATTGCTCTGCAGCCATATAGGACATGGAATCTTGCTCGTCGATCTCAATACCGGCTATGTTCCCGAGACCTTTGGTGTAGTTTACAAAGTCCGAGACAGCGTTGTTGTTCACATAAATCATTTTCAGGTCGCTTAAGGCAACCTTGGCTTCCTCACTGCCAGGATATTCTTCGATCACTTTTTTGTAAGCGGTGATGGCATCGTCTTTCTTTCCCTGATTAAAGTATTGAAGAGCTATCTGAATGCCTGCCTTGCGTGAAAGCGGGCTTTCTTTGAATCTGCTCATCAGCTGGTTGAAAGTAGCAATGGCCTGATCAGGCTTTTGTATGAGGATATAGGTGCGACCTGTTTCGAAAAGGGCATCGTCTGCATAATCAGATTGAGGGAAGCGTTTCCCGAAATTGCTTAACAAATCAATCTTACTTTTGTATTGTTTGCGAAGCCCGAGGCAGAATGCCTTTTGATAAGTGCCGTAATCATTGCCTGAGGCTGAACTCAAGTCTGCATTCTGGTAGAATTTTTCTGCCATTACATAATCTTTGGCTTGGAAATAACAATCTCCGATTCGGTTGAGTGCATCCGAATAGTTCTTTTCTTTCTTGACTTGAACTTGAGCCGTATAATTTTCGAACCAAGTCCTGGCTTCAGCATATTTTTTCAGATTGAAAAAACAGTAACCAAGATTATAGGAAGCGATTGGATAGGCTTTCATCTTTGTTGCGCCCTCACTGTCGAAAAAACGTTTGTAGTCTCGACTTGCTTCGCTTAGCTGATTGAGCTGATACCTGGCTTCACCTCTCCAGAAATAAGCTTCTGCGGCAGAAATGGATAAGTGCTCGGCTCCTTTGATTGATTGGGAGAAGAGGTCGGTCGCATTTTGAAACTGCCCATTCTTATAGCGTTCAACACCGAGCATGAATTGTATCTGGCTTTTGGTCTGAAGCAGGTCTTTGTCGGGGTTTGGAATGCATTGGATCACGGACAGGGAGTTTTCGTAATCTTTGGAAGAAAGGAGCACTTCTGCGAGGTATCCGTTCACCTTGTCTGCAAACTGGGAATTGGGAAATTCGGTCAGGATACGCTGAAAGGCTTTTACCTGTTCGTTAAAAGGAGAAAAGGATGTTTCGTAACAAAGCAGGGCGAAATTGTACAGTGCTTTTTCCTTGGTTCCTTTGTCAAAATCGGTGATGGAGGCTTGCTCAAAGTTCATTCGGGCCATGTCTTTCTTGTCCTGTTTCAAGTAACACAAACCAAGGTGGTAAGTGGCACTCTGTGTCAAGGCATCACTGGGATCTGTCACTTTGGACAAATATTCAATGGCTTTATTGTAATTCTTTTGAGTGTAATAGTTTACACCAATGCGATATAAATCAGTCCTTTGGATGGTAGGATTGAGCGTCAGGTATTCGAGGTAATATTTCTGGGATTGACTGTAGTCTTTCTTATCAAACCACGCAGCACCCATTAAACGGATCAGTTCAGTCTTTTGTACTTCTGTCGGCTTTTGGTTGAGGAGTTTGCCGGCTTGTTCTAGCATCTCATCAAGTTTGCCTTCTATATACAACAACTGCAAGTTGAAATAGGGAACAGCCTCTTTGTACTGGGCATGATTGGCAATCTTGTTGAAACCATCCATGGCTTTTTTCATATGGCCTTCGGAATAGTCCATATAGGCATAAAAGTAGGTGGCTGAACCGACATAGCGGCTGTCGCTGTTCATCAAGTTCTTGAATATCTTTCTGGCTGTTTCGTAGTCTTTCATTTGCAGGGAAAGATAGGCAAAGCGGAACTGGTAATCAAGCTTTTCTTTTTGAGTGAGTTCTTCCTCAGGACAAAGGCTGAAGAATTCGAGGGCATCTTCAAATTGTCCGGCGTTCAAAGCAGAACATCCCAAAAAATAATAGGCTTTGGCTGCATGTGGTGATGAAGGATACTTTTCGAGGAATTGAATCAACAGGATGCTGGTTTCTCTTATATTCAGTTCGTATGCCGAAGCGGCACGCAGAAATGAAGCTTCTTCCAGTAGAGCCGGATTTTCTGATGTTCCAAACCAAGATTCAATGGTTCGGAAACAGCTTGGAAACTCCTTTTCCCTGAATTGTTCGTTGGCAAGATAAAAAAGACGGTCCGGATCTTCATTTGCTCCGATTCTTTGAGAATATATGGAAGTGGACACAAGGCTAAAGAGTAATCCTGCTAAAATGATACGTTTCATTTGATTTCTTTTAAAAATACAATGATACCTTTTTTTATTGAATTCAGGCCAAAATCATCTGGTGAAATTGTGTTAATGGGCTTAAAAAAAGCCTCGGAGACGTCGTCCATTGCATTCAGTTTCTGAAAATCCTTCACTTTGCACAGGAATAGGAAATCCAATGTATGAATGACCATTCCCGAATAAAGGTATTCATTGGGTATAGACTGAAAATAGGTGATATCCGTTACAGATAAGTTGAGCTCTTCCAGAATTTCTCGCCGCAGGGCTTCTTCGATGGTTTCATGCATATCCACAAACCCGCCCGGTAAATCCAGTGTCCCTTTAGCCGGATCTTTGGCGCGGCGGCAAACCAACAAGTCTCCGTTTTCATTTCGGATGATTGCGGCCACGGCTGCAGATGCGTTTGCGTAGTAAATGAACCCGCAAGCTGTACATTTTTTGGATTTCTCGTTGTTGATCGTCCAAAGGGAAGAGCCACAAGCCGGACAGAACCTAAATTTTTCGAGGGGATGTTGTATCATTGTTGTTTGGTTTTTGTGAAGTAGTTGGACTGAAAGGGATGGCCAATTTTAAAAAAAGCCAGCAGAGATGCCGGCTTTTTTGCTCTTCAGGTAGGACTTGAACCTACGACCCCCTGATTAACAGTCAGGTGCTCTAACCAACTGAGCTACTGAAGAATATGATGTAAAAAAAGAAGCTCTTCAGGTAGGACTTGAACCTACGACCCCCTGATTAACAGTCAGGTGCTCTAACCAACTGAGCTACTGAAGAGTGTTGCATTCTTTTAAGAAAATGCGGTGCAAAAGTACAGGTATTTCTCGAATAATGCAATATCTTTGCAGAAAAAAAGGGACTATGATTCGACTTTTAGGGATGGGGAATGCTTTGACTGATGTTTTGATGCCCATCGAATCCGATAATTTGTTAAATGTTTTAGGCCTACCAAAAGGGAGTATGCAGCTGATCAATCAGGAACAGTTTTATCGAATCCGAACACAAGTATCGGATTTGCCCAGGCAGTTGGTCTGTGGAGGCTCTGCAGCCAATACCATCACCGGAGCTTCCAAACTTGGTATCAGTTCCAGATTTATCGGGAAGGTCAATCACGATGAGGTTGGGTTAAATTATCAGCATGATCTGCAATATTACGGTGTGGATTCTCACCTGCTTAAAGGTGATCTGGCTTCCGGCCAGTCTTTGGTCTTTATCAGCCCGGACGGCGAAAGGACTTTTGCCACTTATCTTGGTGCTGCAGCAGATCTTATGCCTGAGGATATTCATCCTAAGCTTTTTAGAAACTACAACCTTTTTTACCTAGAAGGTTATCTGGTACAAAACCATGACCTTTTTTTGAAAGCTGTGAATATGGCCAAAAACGAAGGAATGAAAGTGGCACTGGATCTCGCAAGCTACAATGTAGTGGAGGAAAATCTCGATTTTTTGAACCAAATCATCGCTTCTTCTGTTGATATTGTTTTTGCAAACGAAGAAGAGGCAAAGGCTTTGACCGGATTTCAACCCGAAGAGGCTCTAGAGTGTATCGCCAAACAAGTCGATATGGCTGTTGTTAAGATGGGAGCTTATGGTGCCATGGCCATTCAGGGAGAAGAACGGGTGCTTGTTCCTGCTGTGGCTGCCAATTGTGTAGATACCACAGGTGCAGGAGATCTTTTTGCAGCTGGTTTCATTTATGGAATGTCCAATGGCCGGAGCCTGGGGGATTGTACCCGTTATGGAACAATTACTGCAGGTAAAGTAATTGAAGTGGTCGGACCAAAAATGAGCGACTCCGTTTGGGAAAAAGTCTGTTCAGATTTTTAAATATTTATATTCAGTTTTTAAATAGAATACACGCCGTCAAATGCTTAAACTAAAATCAAATTTTATTGCATTAATCCTACTTTTTGGATTAAATATTCCAGGTTTTTCCAATTCCTCAACTGAAAAAAAAGATTTCGAGATTTCTAAAAACTACGAAATCTTGCATGCTCTATACAGGGAACTGGATCAGTTTTATGTAGACAGTGTTCGACCGGAAAAGGCTTTGAAAAACAGTATCAATGGATTGATGTCATCCTTTGATCCCTACACCAATTACATGCCCGAATCTGAAACGGAAGATTTTAAATTTATGACTACCGGGGAATATGGTGGTATTGGTGCCATTATCGGCCCACAAAACGGGAAAGTGGTGGTGTTGGATCCATATCAAAATATGCCTGCACAAAAAGCCGGATTGCTTTCCGGGGATATCCTGCTGGAAATCAATGGCGTGAAAATGGATCATGAAACAATCAACCGTGCAAGTGAATTGCTAAAAGGGCAGCCTGGAACTGAAGTAAAATTGCGGATTCAAAGGGAGGGGTATTCCAAACCCATCGAAAAGAAAATTTTACGAGAACTCATTATAATCAATCAGGTGACTTATCATGGTTTGGTAGATAGCAAGATTGGTTATATCAATCTGAGTGGCTTTACCACCAAGGCAAGTCAGGAAGTTAGACAGGCTTTGCTTGATCTGAAAAAGCAGGGAGCACAAAAGCTTGTACTTGATTTACGGGGCAATGGCGGTGGTCTGCTTGATGAAGCGGTATCTATCTGTAATCTTTTTGTCAATAAAGGACAGGAAATAGTCAACACCCGCGGAAAAGTGCATCAATGGGACCAGACTTATAAGACGACTCGTGAGCCTATTGACACAGTGATGCCTATTGTCATTTTGGCAAACAGAGGGTCTGCCTCTTCTTCTGAAATTGTTTGCGGAGCCATGCAGGATTTGGACAGAGCAGTGATATTGGGTACCCGGACTTTTGGGAAAGGGCTGGTGCAGACGACCCGCGGTATTCCCTTCAATGGCGTTTTAAAGGTGACTACAGCCAAGTATTACATTCCGAGTGGAAGGTGTATCCAGGCTATTGATTACTCCAACCGCAATGAAGATGGAAGCGTCGGGCGTATTCCCGACAGTCTGACCACAGAGTTTACGACGCGCGCCGGTCGGAAGGTCAAGGATGGAGGTGGTATCCAGCCGGATATTGAATGTAAAGACGAGCGCGTATCTTCCATCAGCTATTATTTGCTCGATGGCATGTATTTCTTCGATTATGTGAATCAATATTACAGAAAACATGATAAGATTGCACCGGTATCTGAATTTAAGATTAGCGATGCCGAATATCTGGATTTTCTGGAATATGTTAAAGGTCGGAAGTTTACCTATGACAGCCAAAGTAAAAAAGCTTTTGATAAGTTGAAGGAGGCTCTTGATGCAGAGAGTTATACCGAAGATGTCAAAAATGAATTGACAGCTTTGGAATCGAAGTTGAACCGAAATCTGGATGATGATTTTGTGACCTTCCGTAAAGAAATTGAAATGCTTCTAAGTGGCGAAATCGTGAGCAGATATTACTATCAATCCGGCGAAATGCAACAATCTCTCAAGTTTGATCCTTGCCTGAAAAAGGCGATTGAGGTCTTGAACAACCCGGAAATGTATGCTAATACACTTAAGCCAATCATTATAAAGGATTGATTGATAGATGATAAAAATTAAAATTGATGGAAAATGCTGCTTTTGACCATTTTTTTTTCAAAAAAGGTTTGTCAAAAGGAAAAAGCGTTCTATCTTTGCACCCGCTTTAACGGCCAAATATCAAAGGATATTTTTTAAGGACGAAAGCAACAGGCCGGCCCATTCGTCTATCGGTTAGGACGTAAGATTTTCATTCTTGAAAGAGCAGTTCGATTCTGCTATGGGCTACTAAATAGTAAACAATAATTTAAAAGATTAGTCGAGATGGCAAATCACAAATCATCATTAAAAAGAATTCGTCAAACGTTGACAAAGCGTTTGCACAATCGTTATTATGCAAAGACTGCCCGTAACGCAGTACGCGAGCTTCGCTTAGTTTCAGAAAAAGAAGCTGCTGCCGCATTGCTTCCTAAAGTAACTTCCATGTTGGATAAATTGGCAAAGAAAAATGTGATTCACAAAAACAAAGCTGCCAATTTGAAGTCTAAGCTTACAAAAGGCGTTAACAAACTTTAATCAGACCCTATATAACAAGCAGGGCTGTATCGAAAGATGCGGCCTTTTTTTGTTGGTTTTAAACTAAAAAAAGGCCAACATGCATGGTGTTTTAATCGTGAAGATTCTCTATATTTGTTGAGAATTCAGGGAAAGATAATACCCTGACAAACATCGTGGAAAACGATTCATTTTAACAAAAAATTGACAAATCATATGAGTGAAGAAGAAAAATTGGACGCATCACAATCTTATTCTGCGGATAGTATTCAGGTTCTTGAAGGGCTGGAAGCTGTACGCAAGCGTCCTTCCATGTATATTGGCGATACAGGACTGAAAGGCTTGCACCATCTAGTATATGAAGTTGTAGATAATTCGATAGACGAGGCAATGGGCGGTTATTGCGATGACATTCAGGTGTCCATCAATGAGGATAACTCTGTCACCGTTATTGACAATGGTCGTGGCATACCGGTCGATTGGCATGAAAAGGA
This sequence comes from Bacteroidales bacterium, assembly GCA_023230125.1. Taxonomy (GTDB): domain Bacteria; phylum Bacteroidota; class Bacteroidia; order Bacteroidales; family UBA1402; genus UBA8389. The sequence goes on from JALNXZ010000023.1 coordinate 9,829, forward strand.
ACAGCGTTCGGCGCTGGAGGTGGTTTTGACCGTGCTTCATGCAGGTGGAAAATTCGATAAAGGTTCCTATAAAGTTTCCGGTGGATTGCATGGCGTGGGCGTCTCTTGCGTAAATGCACTTTCTTCTTCTTTTCATGTAGAAATTTGTCGTGACGGAAAATTGTATGAACAAGATTACAAGCGCGGAAAGCCTATTTATAGTGTCAGGGAAATTGGTACATCTGAAGAAACCGGAACGACAATCACTTTTATTCCGGATGATGAAATATTTTCTGTGCTTGAATTTAAATATGATGTTCTGGCTGCCCGACTTCGTGAACTTGCTTATCTGAATACGGGCATCAAGCTTTCTTTGACGGACCGTCGTAATGTCCTTGAAAACGGTGAGTTTAAAAGTGAAATTTTTCATTCAGATGAAGGCCTGAAGGAATTTGTCCGTTTCTTGGATCAATCCCGTGAACCTCTGATTGACGATGTGATTCATATCTCAACCGATAAATTTGGTGGTATGCCGGTGGAGGTCGCCATGATGTATAACCAGTCCTACAATGAAAATATCTTTTCTTACGTCAATAACATCAATACAATCGAAGGAGGTACACACCTTGCAGGTTTCCGTCGTGGCATGACCCGAACATTGAAAAAATATGCAGAAGATTCCAAGATGTTGGAAAAGGTTAAGATTGAAGTTACAGGCGATGACTTTCGGGAAGGTCTTACCGCCGTGATCTCCATCAAGGTAGCTGAACCTCAGTTTGAAGGTCAGACTAAAACAAAGCTTGGGAACAACGAAGTTATGGGTTCCGTAGATATGGCTGTGAGCGAAGCTCTAGGCAATTATCTGGAGGAACATCCGAAAGAGGCAAAAATTATTGTCGATAAGGTCGTTTTAGCTGCCACAGCTCGTCATGCAGCCCGTAATGCCCGTGAACTGGTTCAGCGCAAGAGTCCGCTTTCCGGCGGAGGCTTACCTGGAAAACTGGCAGACTGTTCAGACCGTGATCCTGAAAAATGCGAATTCTTTATTGTCGAAGGAGACTCTGCAGGTGGAACGGCCAAACAAGGCCGTTCTCGCAAGTATCAGGCAATTATGCCAATTCGTGGCAAGATACTGAATGTGGAGAAGGCTATGCAACACAGGATTCTTGAAAACGAGGAAATCCGCAATATGTACACAGCTCTTGGCGTTTCAATTGGAACGGATGATGATTCCAAGGAATTGAACATCTCTAAACTTCGGTATCACAAGATTATCTTCATGACCGATGCCGACGTCGACGGTAGCCATATCGACACCCTCTTGCTGACTTTCTTTTTCCGCCAAATGAAGCCACTGATTGAGAACGGTTATATCTATATTGCTACTCCTCCGCTTTATCTTTGCAGGAAAGGCAAGGTTGAAGAATATTGCTGGACAGAAATCCAACGCCAGCAATTCATCGAAAAATACGGCAGCGGCAATGAAAATGCGATCCATACGCAGCGTTACAAAGGTTTGGGTGAAATGAATGCAGAACAACTTTGGCACACCACTATGGATCCTGAATTCCGCACCTTGCGTCAGGTAACGATTGAAAATGCAGCCGATGCAGATCATGTCTTCTCCATGTTGATGGGAGATGATGTTGCCCCGAGACGTGAGTTTATTGAGGCAAATGCATCGTATGCGAAAATTGATGCGTAAGAGTCTCTAAGAGAATATAATAAAATGAAGAGGTTGTCTTTTTTAAGGACAACCTCTTCATTTTTATAGGGCCATTGTTTTATTATTCTTATTGATTGAGTTCTTGGTTCAACAAGCCAGTTATTTTATCTACTCCTTCAAAACCAACGTTGAAATAGACCTGTTCTCCCTTTTTGTTGATGATCATGTAAGAGGGAACACCTTTTACACCAAACTTCTTACTTAGGTAATTGTATAGATCATTCGTGACGCGGAAGTGTTCACCGGGGATATCCGGAATCATATTTTTCCAAGTGTCGATGGGAGAATTTTCACATGCAAGATAGACAAAGGCGACATCCTTGCCTTTGAAGTTTTCTTTTGCCGGTTCCAATTCTTTCATGGCTCTGCGACAAGGGCTGCACCACGTTGCCCAAAAG